>JAYSVE010000531.1:0-3801 GCA_043718725.1 Methylibium sp. | reverse complement strand
CACGGTGAAACTGGAAATCCCGCCGCTGCCTGCCCCGGCAACGGGAACCTTGTCGACCGGCATCGGCGCGGCGACGGTGAACCCGCCGACTGTCCCGGTGGCGGTGCCGCCGGTTCCCAACTTTGCTGCGCCCGTGATCGCAGTGCCACAGCCGCCGCCGCCGTCGGCCATGCCTCAATTGCCATCTGCTCCGGCTGACCCAAGCGCGCCACCGAGTTCGCCCGGATCGAGACGCGACTTCGGCGCCTCCAGCCGTTAGTCGGTCGGGCCGCCAGCGAACGCCCCGCGCCCGGGTGATCAATCGGAATCGGTATCAACGTTCGCCCAAGGGCGCGCTGTCGGTGTGGAGTGATGCCAGCCGGGATGGGCCCGGGTCCTCGCCGTCGGCCACCTCGCTCAACAGGGCCGCAGCACTTCGCATCAACGGCCACGCCAAGGTGGCACCGGTCCCGTCCGTGCTTTCCATGCCGAGTTCGAGCAACGGGACCGCGCCAAAGATGCTCAGCGCGTGATCCAGCCCTTTGTGGCAATGGCTGCGCGTGAAGACGCTGTAATCGCCCACGGCCGGCGCGATGCGCGAGGCAATCAGCAAGGCCGCGCACGCGGGCAAACCGTCGATGATCAGCAAGTGCCGCTTGCTTCCGGCAACCAGCATCAGCCCGACCATCATGGCGATTTCGAATCCTCCGAAAGCCGCCAGCACCTCGACCGGGTCGGTCAGGTCCTTGTGGCGGATCAGCGCGCCCTGCAACAAGGTCTGAAGCCGCTCAAGTTCTTCATGACCGGCCTCTTGCCCCGACGTGAGAAGGTCTTTCAATTTGACGGTCGACAAACGCGACAAAACCAGCGCCGCGCTCTCATGCGAACCCACACCGATACCGGCACAGGCCACCACGTTGCCGGGGAGCGCATCTGCGATTTCCATGCCTGCACGGATTGCCGCATGGGCCAGTTCGAGCGACATCGCCGCGGTCACGCGCGCGTTTCGCGTCCCGTGGGCGATCTTGCGAGCCAGCAACCTCGGGTGTGGGGTCACGGTCTCGGCGACGCCCGAATCGACCACCGACAGCTCAAGACCCTGGATGTGCGCAAAGACCGACACCGGAAGCTGCGAGCCCAGCAAGCTGCTGACCACCTTGGCGGTCGAGATCCAGGCGTGGTCGCCGATGCCGTCCACCGCCAAGCCATGGTCGGACGCAAAGACCGCGAGCTGCGGCGCGCGAAAGCGCGGCTTCAAGGAATTCTGGATCAACCCAAGCCGCACCGCGAGCGGCTCGAGCTCGCCCAGCCCACCGACCTTTTCGGCGCGCCGCTTGAGTTTGTCGCGCAGCGCGGTTTCCAGCGTGGCGTTGGACGTCGGGGATATCAACGAACGATTGACCGGCATGGAGATCTTCTGCAATTCAACAAGGGTCAGGGTGAGAAGCCGCTCGGCGATTCTGAGCCTTCGCGAGCATCTGGACTTGGCAGCGGCTGTGATTCAACGCAAAAACAGATGGTAGACCGGGTTGTCGGTTTCATCCTCGAAAGGGTATGCCAGGCCTTCCAAGAAGTCACGAAACGCGCGTCCGTCAGCCTTCGGCACCTGAATTCCAACCAGAATTCGACCGTAGTCGGCGCCCTGGTTGCGATAGTGAAAGAGGCTGATGTTCCAACCCGGGTGCATGCTGGACAAGAACCGCATCAGCGCGCCCGGCCGCTCCGGAAAAATGAATCGATAAAGCCGCTCGTCCTTTGCCAACGCGGTGTGTCCACCGACGAGGTGACGCAGATGCTGCTTGGCCAGTTCGTCGTCGCTCAGGTTCAGCGTGGCAAAGCCATGGCGGGTGAAGCTGCGCGCGAGCTTGTCTGACTCGTCGCGACTGGCGGTGGCGACGCCCACGAAGACGTGGGCGACCTTGGCATCCGAGATGCGGTAGTTGAATTCCGTGACGGCGCGAGGCCCCAGCAGCTCACAGAACCGCTTGAAACTGCCTCGTTCTTCGGGGATCGTCACCGCGAACAGCGCCTCTCGCTCTTCGCCGACCTCCGCGCGCTCTGCAACGAAGCGCAGGCGGTCGAAGTTCATGTTGGCGCCACAGGTGATCGCAACAAACGTCCGCCCCTTCGAGTGGGTGGAATGGACATATTGCTTGATCCCGGCCACGCCGAGCGCGCCGGCCGGCTCCAAGATGCTGCGTGTGTCCTGGAAGACGTCCTTGATTGCCGCGCAGACCGAGTCGGTGTCGACGATGCAGAAGTCGTCCACCAGCTCGCGAGTCAGGCGAAAGGTCTCTTCGCCGACCAGCTTGACTGCCGTGCCGTCGGAGAACAAGCCAACCTCGGTCAGCTCAATTCGTCGCCCCGCCTGCACCGATTGCACCATGGCATCGGAGTCGTTCATCTGCACGCCGATCACCTTGATCTCCGGGCGCACCGACTTGATGTACGCGGCGATGCCGGAGATCAAGCCGCCGCCTCCGATGGCGACAAAAATGGCGTCGATGGGCCCCTGGTGCTGACGCAGGATTTCCATCGCGATCGTTCCCTGTCCGGCAATCACCTCCGGGTCGTCGAAGGGGTGGACAAACGTCAGGCCATGTTCGATCTCCAGGGCCTTGGCACGCAGATAAGCGTCGGAATAGCTGTCTCCGTGCAGCACGGCGTCGCCACCCAGCGCTTTGACGGCATCGATCTTGAGTTTGGGCGTGGTCACCGGCATCACGATCATTGCCTTGCAACCCAGGCGCTTCGCTGCCAGCGCAACGCCCTGCGCATGGTTGCCGGCAGAGGCACATATCACCCCACGGCGCAACTGATCGGCACTGAGGCCGGACATCTTGTTGTAGGCGCCGCGCAGTTTGAAACTGAACACGGGCTGTTGGTCTTCGCGCTTGAGCAGAACCCGGTTGCCCAGCCGCCTGGACAAACTTTTTGCCGGCTCCAGCGGGGATTCGATCGCCACGTCGTAGACCCGGGCGACAAGAATTTTTTGGAGGTAATCAGAGAGCGAAAGACCGCTGCCGGAAACGGCCGCGTTCTGCTTTGAAGCGCTTCGTTTGGCGTCGACCACCGGTGCTCCTGCGAGTTCGAATTCTTGTACCGAGGCATCTTACGTCGAGCGCTTTGCGGACAAGAAAAAGCCCAAGACATTGCTGTCTTGGGCTGAATCCACCAATGGAGGAGGTGGAGGAGACAAAGGGCGGGAGGCGTTGATGCGCTGGACAGCGCCTCCGATGGAACAAAGTTTAGTCGCATCGTTGCTGCGCTGCAGTATCAGCGTGCCATTTCCTGGTTTTCGCGGCCGGCTGCAACCGTGACGCGTTGCACAATACAGCCCAATTCGACGGCGGCTATCTCTCCGTCGTCGCCACCGGACCCACCATGAATTGCACCATCAACTGGATGCCCGCCACCGGAATGGGTTTCAGCGCTGAAACAGGCAGCGGGCACCTGCTGACCATGGACGGTGCGCCCGACGGGGGTGGCCGCAATCTCGCCCCAAGGCCGATGGAAGCCGTGCTCGCCGGCACCGGGGGCTGCGCGGCGTATGACGTCGTGCTGATCCTCCAGCGCGGCCGATTCGATGTGCGCGGATGTCAGGTCGTCGTCACGTCGGAACGAGCGGACGCGGACCCCAAGGTGTTCACCAAGATCCACATGCATTTCGTCGTCAGCGGCCCGGGTTTGGCGGCGCCGGCGGTCGAGCGGGCGGTTCGCATGTCGCACGAGAAGTACTGCTCGGCCAGCATCATGTTGGCCAAGACCGCGCAAATCACCACCAGTTTCGAGCTTGGGACAGGCTGAGGCAACCGCCCGCAT
>JAYSVE010000054.1:0-2382 GCA_043718725.1 Methylibium sp. | reverse complement strand
GACCGTACTGGAAACAAGGCATGCAAAACGGCTACCAGGACGTGGGCTCGTGGACCTTCTTCAAGGACCACGACGCCAACAAGGTGGCCGCCGCCTGGCTCTACGCCCAGTTCATCACCGCCAAGACCACGTCGCTGAAGAAGACCATCGTCGGCCTGACGCCGATTCGCGAAAGCGACATCCAGTCGAAGGCGATGACCGACATGGCGCCCAAGCTGGGCGGCCTGGTCGAGTTCTATCGCAGCCCCGCCCGCGTGGCCTGGACGCCGACCGGCGGCAACGTGCCCGACTACCCGAAGCTGGCGCAACTGTGGTGGAAGAACGTGGCCGTGGCCGTGACCGGTGAGAAGACGCCGCAGGCCGCGATGGACAACCTGGCCAACGAGATGGACGACGTGATGGGCCGGCTCGAACGCGCCGGCATGACCAACTGTCCGCCCAAGCTCAACCCCAAAGGCGACCCCAACAAGTACCTGAGCGACAAGGGCGCTCCGTGGAAGAAGCTGGCGAATGAGAAGCCCAAGGGCGAGACCATCAACTACGACAAGTTGCTGGGGGCGTGGAAGGAAGGCAAGGTGCGTTGAGCCGCCACGCCGATGGCCTGGGCGGGGTGACCTTAATGCCTGGGTGACCCGGGTGACAGGCAGGCGCGCACGCCGACCGCCAAGCGGCGCTCAACCCTTGCAAGGGCCCTCGATGCGGATGCATCGAGGGCCCTTTGCATGGCGCGCAGCGCGCCCGTGCGGTTCACGCCGGGTGTTGTCCACGCCGTTGACAATGGAGACCATGTACATATACTGTCCATGATCATCATTTTCTTCCCGGAGTCGACCCATGGCGGCAGCGGTTGAGCGGATCGTGGTGCAGACCACCGCGCTGGACAAGAAAGCGATCGCGGCGAAGGCCAAAAGGCTTGCGATCCCGATCTCGGAGTTGATGCGGCGCGGCGCTTTTGCCTACCAGGCCAGCGACGCCAACGAGGGCATGGGCGCGCTTGCCGACGCCGCGAAGGGCGCAGCCGACCGTGCCGGCGCGGCCATCGATGACGCGCTGGGCTTCATTGATGCGAGCCATCGGCGCATTGCGGCCATGGAATCCAAGGCGGCCAAGGCATCGGCTCGAAAAGTTGCTTGATGGGCGTCACCGACAAGGTGTGGGGCGCCCTCACCTCCATGATCAAACTCGAAGACAAGGTCTGCCGCCAGGCCGAAGCGATGAAGGCGCAGCAAGCCCGCATCGAAGACCTCACCGGTCGGGTGATCCGGCTTGAGGCGCACCTGGAGTTGCTCACCGGAGCGGCGCTCGTGAGAAAGCTCAAGGGCGGCTAGTGCAGGGTTCGATGCGGCCCGGCGCCCAGCGGCAGAAAACCGAACTGAACGAGGACAGCACCATGGACACCGCCGCCTTTGAAACCGCCGCGGCCACACCGCCACCGCTGCGCCACTTCGACCAACTCCCCGGCCCGCGCGGCCTGCCGCTGTTGGGCAACGCGCTGCAGGTCGACACCGGGCGCTTTCACCTGCAACTCGAACAGTGGTGCCGAGAGTTCGGGCCGTTCTTCAAGCTCAAGCTCGGCAAGCGCAAGGTGCTGGTCGTCGGCGACCACGAGGTGGTGGCCAGCGTACTGCGCGACCGGCCCGAGGGTTTTCGCCGCACCTCGCGCCTGCAGGAGATCTGGACCGAAATGGGCATGCCTTCGGGCGTGTTCGGCGCCAACGATGACACCTGGCGGCGCCAGCGCCGCATGGTGATGGCGGGCTTCGACCCGGCGCATGTCAAGCGCTACTTCCCGTCGCTGCAAACGGTGTCTGCGCGCCTTGCCGGGCGTTGGCAAAAGGCCGCGCAGGAGGGCCGCGACATCGACCTGCAGGCCGACCTGATGCGCTACACCGTGGACACCATCGCCAGGCTGGCCTTCGGTGCCGAGGTCAACACCCTGGAGTCGGACGCCGACGGGATCCAGCGCCACCTCGACAAAATCTTCCCGGCCGTGTTCAAGCGCCTGTTCGCGCCGGTCCCGCTGTGGCGTTTTGTGCGCTCGGCGGCCGACCGCAGGTTGGCGGGCAGCATCGCCGAACTCAACGCCGCGGTGGCGGGTTTCATTCAACAGGCACGCGCGCGCATGCAGGCCGACCCCCACCTGCGCGCGCACCCGCGCAACCTGCTTGAAGCCATGATCGCCGCCGCCGACCAGCCCGGCAGCGGCATCGACGACCCGCAGGTGGCCGGCAATGTGCTGACCATGCTGCTGGCCGGCGAGGACACCACGGCCAACACGCTGGCCTGGATGATCGACTTGCTCTGGCGCCACCCGCAGGCCCTGGCGCGCGCCACCGAAGAGGTGCGTCGCGTGGTCGGCGACGCCGCGCAGCCGACGCTGGC
>JAYSVE010000530.1:0-3804 GCA_043718725.1 Methylibium sp. | reverse complement strand
GCCTTGCCCACGTCGGCGTGGCTGGATTTGTTCTGGCCGCTGTTCGGGGCCGGCGTGATCGTCGGCGCCCTGGCGGCGACGCGGCTGCGCCTCAACCTCGATCTGCGCCTGTTGCTGGCCGCCGGCTGCGCCGTGCAGGCCCTGGGCATCGGCCTGGGCGTCTTGAGTCCCAGCCTGGCCGGCTTCGCGATCGGCAGCCTGCTGCTGGGCCTGCCGTTCACCGCGATCACGTTCTTCGCGATGCAGGAGGCGCGCCGGCTGCGCCCGGCCGCGGCGGCCAGCACCATGGGCTTGCTGACGGCGCTGTACGGCATCGGCCAAATCATTGGCCCGTCGCTGACGGCGCTGCTGCTCCAGCGCGGCGGCCCCGCCGGCGCCGGATTCACGCTGGCGCTGGAGTCGGCGGCCGTGGCACTGCTGGCCGGCGCGGCGCTGCATCTGTGGATGATGCGGGCCTATCCTCGCGCACCGCGGCACGTCGATTGAGCCGCCCGTGGCGAGCCCGCTCACACCCGCGGCGCAACGCTTTCCTGGCACGCCAACGGTGATTCGGCGGAGGCCAGCGTGTCCTTGTCTGGGGTGGTCCGGCAAATCCATGAGCCGGCGGACCGCCCCCAAGGCGACTACCGCAGTGCGCAGCACGGAGCCGAAAGACAATCTTCGGGTGGCGCAAGCTGGCGTCACGGCCAGGGTCGACGAATGCCGGCCACTCGGTCACCGCAGTCCTTTTCGCACTCCACTTTCTGCCGCGCCGGTCGATATCCACTCGGGCACCGGCCTCTTTCCAGGGGGTTGCGTGGACCGCAAGCCACGGCAAAAGACGGCCTTGACCTCATTTCCAGCCGAACATGCAGGAGCACACCATGGCCGAGCGCCAATCCGTCAGGTTCGTGATTTCCGCCGCACTTGTCGTTGCGCTGGCGGCGGCCGCGAGCATTTATGCGTTGAGCCGCTGGGCCAATGTGAGCGCGCGCACCGAATTGCAATTGGTCGACTTGCGGGGTGAGCTGCATGCGATCGAGGCGCTGGAGTGGCGCGCCATCAGCAAGCAGCAGGTCGATGCCGAGCTCGATGGGCGCATTGCCAAGAGCAGCGCGCGCGTCCAGAACTTGATCGACCGGATCGAGCCGACGGTCGCTGGCCAGAGCCAGCCGCTGGTCGAGCTGCACCGTCACTACGTTGATGTGATGGCGAAGGAATTCGCGTTGATCAAGGCGGGTGAAATCGCCGAGGCCCTGGAGCTCGATGAGGCCGTTGTCGATCCCGCTTTCGACAAATTTGCCGACGCGATCAATGAGGCCGCGGCGGACAAGCATGCCGACAAGGAGCGCGTGGGCGCCTTTGCCGACCTGGGCATGGCGTTGGCGTTGCTGATGGCGGCCGGCATCGTCGGCGGGTTGTTTTCGAGCTTCACCCGGTCGCGCGATCGCCAGGCACAAGCGTTGCGCCAGGCCCTGGTGGAGCTGAAGCAGACCCAGGACCAACTGGTGCTGGCGGGCAAGATGGCCGCGTTGGGCCAATTGGTCGCCGGCATCGCCCATGAAGTCAACACGCCGCTGGGCGCGATCCGTGCCGCCGCCGGGAACGCCCTGAATGCACTGCAGGCGGCGCTGGCGGAACTGCCCAAGCTCGGCCATCACCTCGACCCGGCCCAGCAAACGGCGTTCTTTGCGCTGCTCGACGATGCGCTGGCCAGCAACCAACTCGTCACCACCCGAGAGCGGCGTCCGCTGAAAAATGCGCTGGCCGAGCGGCTTGAGGCGGCTGGGATCGACGACTCGCGCCGCCTGGCCGACCTGCTGATCGACATCGGCGTGCGCGACAGCCTCGATCGGGTCCTGCCCGTGCTGCGCCACCCCCAGCGCGACTGGCTGCTGACGCTGGCCTACGACCTAACCCGCCTGCGCGGCAACAACGAGACCATCCTGGCGGCCGTCGAGCGCGCGTCGAAGGTGGTCTTCGCGCTGAAAAGCTATGCGCGGGTCGAGCACAGCGAGGACAAGCAGCTTGTCGATCTAAGCGCCAGCATCGAGACAGTGCTCGAGCTCTACCGAGGCCAGATCAAGCAGGGCATTGATGTGGAACGCGAGTTTGCCGCACTGGCGCCGATCCACGGCCATGCCGACGAACTGGTGCAGGTCTGGACCAACCTGATCCACAACGCCATGCATGCCATGGACGGGCGCGGGCGGCTCCACCTGTCCAGCGCCGAGCAGGATGGCCATGCCGTGGTCAGCGTCACCGATTCGGGCCCGGGCGTGCCGCCCGACTTGCAGGCAAAGATCTTTGAACCGTTCTTCAGCACCAAGGCACGCGGCGAAGGCACCGGCCTGGGCCTGCACATCTGCCAGCAGATCGTTGCCAAGCACGGCGGCAAGATCAAGCTCGCGAGCGCCCCCGGCAAAACGACGTTCAGCGTCTGGCTGCCGGTCGGCCAGGGCGCCGCGGCCTGAAACCCGAGCACCGAGGTCTGCCCACCATGTCCAAGTCAGCCATTCTTTGTGTCGATGACGAAGTCATCATCCTGGACGCCCTGAAGGAGCAACTGCGGCGCCGTTTCGGCGCGCGCTACCTGTACGAGACGGCCGGTGATGCGGTCGAGGCCTGGGAGGTCATCGACGAGCTGTGCGGCGCCGACATCGACGTCCTGATCATCGTTTCCGACTGGCTGATGCCCGGCATCAAGGGTGACGAATTCCTCGCCCAGGTGCACCGCCGCCACCCCAAGATCGTCACCGTGCTGCTCACTGGCCAGGCCGATGAAGCCGCGGTCGAGCGAGCCCGCCGCAACGCCAACCTGCATGCCTGCCTTCACAAGCCGTGGAGCGAAGAGGATCTCGGGCGGGTGATCGCGGCCGCGCTGCGCTGAGTGGCTGAGAGGCTTTCGAACATGTCCCAGAAATCGACCGGGGTTCAGACCATCGTCTGCGTCGACGACGACACGCTGATGCTGCAAAGCTTGCGCGAGCAACTGCTGCGCGGGCTGGGCAAGTCCTGCGACATCGAGTTGGCCTCCAGTGGCGAAGAGGCGCTGCAGTTGCTGGCCGACCTGGCGGCCGAGGGCGTGGACGTGCCCCTGCTGATCTCGGACCAGAACATGCCCGGCATGCGCGGCGCCGAGTTGCTGGCCCGCGCCCACGAGCGCGATCCCGCCATGATCAAGATCCTGTTGACCGGCCAGGCCGATGTCGACGCGGTGAGCTACGCCGTGAACCAGGCCAACCTGTACCGGCTGCTGACCAAACCGTGGCAGGAAAGCGACCTGGTGCTGACGGTCAAGGAGGCGCTGCGGCGCGTCAACCAGGAGCGCGAACTGGCGCGCCAGACAGCCACTGTGAACCTGTCGCACCGCCGTCTCGAACAGTCGATGGAGCTACTGCGCGCCACGATGGACGCCACCCTCGATGGCCTGCTGGTGCTGGACCGCCAGGGCGAGCCGGTGCAGATCAACCGCCAACTTGCCGAGCTGTGGGCCATTCCCGAAGCCTTGGCGCGGCCGGACGCGGGCCAGGCCTTGCTGGCGCATCTGCGCTCCCGATTGAAGGATGGCGTCGCGATCCTGCTCGACCCGCTGGGCGGGCCGGATGCGCCGACCGTGCTGGCGCTGAGCGACGGCCGGGCCATCGAGTACCAATGCCGGGCGCATCGGCTTCATGGCGAGCAGGTGGGCACGGTCTACAGCTTTCGCGACGTCACCGAGCGCCAGCGCAGCGCCGCGCTGATCCACCACCAGGCGCTCTACGACCGGCTGTCGGGCCTGCCCAACCGGTATCAGTTCGACGACAGGCTTGCGCAAGCCATTGC
>JAYSVE010000529.1:0-1627 GCA_043718725.1 Methylibium sp. | reverse complement strand
TCTACGATGCCGAGTACAATGTGCTGCGAAACAACGTGGTCATCAACAACAAGGTGGGCGTGCACCTGACGGCTGGCTCGTCCAATAACCAGGTCGATGGCAACGACTTCATCGGCAACGAAGAGCCGGTCAAGTTCGTGGCCTCGCGCGATGTCCAGTGGGGCCGTACACGCGGCAATTACTGGAGCAACTACAGCGGCTGGGACCAGGGCGGCGATGGCGCCGGCGACGTTGCCTACGAGGCCAGCGACCTGGTCGACCGCCTCAACTGGCAATATCCACTGGTCAAGCTGGTGTTGTCGAGCCCTGCCATCAAGACCTTGCGCTTCGTGGCGCGCCAGTTTCCCGTGCTGCGTTCGCCCAGCGTCGTCGACCGCCACCCGCGCATGCGGCCAAATAATCCCCACTGGAGCCGCTGGAATGACAAACATGCCAATTGAGCTGACCGGCGTGAGCAAATCGTTCGGCCAGGTCGAGGCGATTCGCGGCGTCACTGTGTCGATCGCGCAGGGCGAAATGTTCGGCCTGATCGGCCACAACGGCGCCGGCAAGAGCACCCTGTTCAAGCTGATGCTCGGCCTGCTGCCAGCCAGCGCCGGCAGCGTGCGCGTCGGCGGCGTCGATACGTCCAGCGCGGCTTTTCGCCAGGTGCGCCGGCGCATCGGCTACCTGCCCGAAACGTTCGTCAGCTACGACAACCTGACCGGACTTGAAGTGCTGCGCCTGTTTGCCGACTTGAAGAAGGTGCCGCGCGCAGCCTGCGCCGACGTGCTGGAGCGGGTCGGCCTGAGCGACGCCGGCGCGCGCCGCCTGAATACCTATTCCAAAGGCATGCGCCAGCGCCTCGGCTTTGCGCAGGTGCTGCTGGGCGACCCGGACCTGATCTTCCTCGACGAGCCCACCAACGGTCTGGACCCGGAAGGCATCGCCGATTTTTACGCCGTGCTGCGCGCAGCCCAGGCGCGCGGCGCCACCATCGTCATCACCTCGCACATCCTGGCCGAAATCCAGGAGCGGGTCGACCGCCTGCTCATTTTGCACGCGGGGCAGGTGGCCGCGCTGGGCACCCTGGCCGAACTGCGCGCCCAGCGCGTGCTGCCGTCGATGCTCGAACTGCGCCTGGCGCCCGGTCACGACGCCGCCAATTTGCTGGGGGCGATGCCAGGCGTGACGCTGCGCCTCGACGGCGCGCTAGCGAGCATCGCCTGCGCTGCCGGCCAAAAGGCCCAGGTGCTGGCGGCGCTGGCCGGCGCGCTGCTCGATGTGACGATCCGCGAGCCGTCGCTCGAAGACCTTTTCCTTGGTTACGGAGGCAAGCATGAACGCGCGCATTGACTGGCACCAGGTGCGCGTCATCGCCACCAAGGAGTTCCGCGACCGCATCCGCAACCGTTGGGTGGTGGCGGTAGCGATCATCTTCGCGCTGTTCGCGCTGGCGATCGCCTACTTCGGCGCCTCGCAACAGGGCGAAGTGGGCTTTCGCAGCATCGACGTCACCGTGGCGAGCCTGGTCAGCCTGGTGATCTACCTGCTGCCGCTGATCGCGCTGATCCTCGGCTACGACGCCATTGTCGGCGAAAAGGAGCGCGGCTCGCTCGAGCTGCTGCTGTCGATGCCGATCAGCCGC
>JAYSVE010000528.1:0-9102 GCA_043718725.1 Methylibium sp. | reverse complement strand
CGCGCGCGACCTGCTGGTCGAGATCGACACGGCGTTGCTGCCCAGCGGGCGCTCGTTCAACGAGGACGAGCGCAAGGAAATCGACAACTGGAAACTGGCGACGAATTTCTACATCGGCCAGTTCGAGAAGCTGGTGGCGTCGGCGCGCCGCCTTGATGAGCCCAAGGGCGCGACGCCGCTTGAGCTGAACACCGCACTCGACTTCAACAAAGCCATCGGGCCGGGCAAGGACCGCTTCCGCGAACTGCTCAAGGGCGCCGATGCGATGCGCGCCGCCAAGGAGAAGGCGTCGCTGCAGATCGCGCAAAGCATCGCGACCCAGTTTTCGATGCTTCTCTTCAGCACGCTGGCGCTGGCGGCGATCGGCCTTCTGATCGTGGTGCTCTGGCCGCTGGTCGGACCCAAGCCGCGGACCGACCTGTCCGCGCACAGGCTGGCTGGCGCGGACGGCTCGCTGACGCGCTGATCCTGCCGCAAAACCTGCGGCGCCACTGTCCTGGCCCGCCCCTTACGGCGTCGCGCGTTCCTCGGCGCTGAGCTGGCGGCGCAGGGTTTCGATGTCGCGCACGCGCGCATCGACAACCGAACTTTCGATGAAGTCGGCGGCCGCGCCGGTGCGCGCATTGCGCTGGGCGGCGCGCAGGCGGTCCAGCGCACCGGTCATGTCGCCCACCGCCAGGCGCGCTTCGGCTTCGGCGCGCAGCGATCGCAGCGGCTGGTTCAGGCGCGCCCAGGTCTGCCCCAGCACGACCCAGGCATCGGCATCCTGGGGGTGCACCGCCACCCAGGTCTGCAACTCTTCGGCGCGTGGCTTCAAGGTCGCGGCAGCGGCCGCACCCACCGGCGCGGTGGCCAGCGCCACCCGCGCATTGAGCAACACCACCGGGCGCGAGGCGTCGCCGGAATGCGGCTGCAGCAGGGTGGCGGCGCGCGCCGGTTCACCGCGGGCCAGCATCGATTGCACGCCGAGCAACTGCACGAAGCGCTCGGCGCGCGGCTCGGGCCGGGCGGCACCGCGCAGCAGCGACTGGGCATGGGCGAGCGCCGCATCGGCGCGGGCCCAGTCGCGCAACAGCGTCGAGGCCAGCGCGCTGCCGGTGGCCGCGGCGAGTTTGTCGGCCAGGGTGCTGGCGGCGCGGTCGGTGTCCAGCGCCTGCCAACGCCGCAGCGCGTCGACGCGCGGGTCCATCAGCACCCGGGCTCGGGCCTGCGCCAGACTGTGTTCGACGACGCTCACCGGCGCCGCGGCCGGCGCGGTGCCCAGCCGCGAGCGCGCCTCGCCGATGCGCTCGGTGCTGAGCGGGTGGCTGCGCAGGTAGGGGAAGCCGCCGCTGTCGTTCAGGCGCGACGACTGGTCGAGCTTTTCAAACATGGCGGCCATGCCACCCGGGGCAAAGCCGGCGCCGGTGAGCAGCGCGAAGCCGATGCGGTCGGCCTCGCGTTCGGCGTCGCGCGAGAAGTTCAACTGGCCCTGGATCGTGGCCGCCTGGCTGCCGGCGATCACCGCGTTGGCGGCGTCGGCATTGCGCGCGCGGCTGGCGGCGAGCACGCCGACGATGAGCGCGGCGACGCCGAGCAGCGACTGGCGCTTGGTGTTGGCGATGCCGCGCGCGATGTGGCGCTGCGTCACGTGCGACATCTCGTGCGCCAGCACCGAGGCCAGTTCGTCGCGCGTGGCGGTGATGGCCATCAGGCCCAGGTGCACACCGACATAGCCGCCCGGCAGCGCAAAGGCATTGACGCTGCGGTCGCGCACCAGGAACGGCTCCCAGGCAAAGCGCTCGTCGGTGTCGGGGCCGATGTTGCCCAGGGCCCGCGACTGCGCCAGCAACGGCTGCCAGAGGGTCTGCAAATACTCGAGCAGCAGCGGGTCGTCGAGGTAGTCGGGGTCGCGGCGGATCTCGCGCATGATCTGGTCGCCCAGCTTGCGCTCGGTGCCGACGCCGAAGTCCTCGGCCGAGGCGTCGCCCAGGGCCGGAAGCTGGTTCTGGTTCTGGGCCGGCGCTGGCGCCGCGGGGATCAACAGCGCCAGCGCACAAAGACTGGCGCAAACGCGGGAAACCCGGGTGGGCGGCGTCGATGCTCGATCAGGCCGCCGCGCGCACAAGGCTTGCGTGGGTGGATTCAATGAGGCAGTCCGAAAGTGGGGGGCGTTGGATCGCGGCGTGGCGCGTCAAGTTCAAACGCGCATCGCTATCATGCCGCACCCACGTTTCCGGACTGTTTGACCCGATGAGCGCACTGACCCACTTCGATGCCCAAGGCCAGGCCCACATGGTCGACGTGTCGGCCAAGGCGGAGACCCACCGCATCGCGCGCGCCAGTGGCGTGATCCGCATGCTGCCCGCCACGCTGGCGCTGATCCAGGGCGGCACGGCAAAGAAGGGCGACGTCCTCGGCGTCGCGCGCATCGCCGCCATCCAGGCCGCCAAACGCGCCTCCGAGCTGATCCCGCTGTGCCACCCGTTGGCGATCACGCGCGTGGTGGTGGACTTCGACATCGACGCCGCGCAGTCCAGCGTGCGCTGCACCGCGCAAGTCGAAACGCTGGGCCGCACCGGGGTCGAAATGGAGGCGCTGACCGCCGTCCAGGTGGGCCTGCTGACGGTGTATGACATGTGCAAGGCGGCCGACCGCGGCATGGTGATGGGCGACATCAAGGTGCTCGAAAAGCACGGCGGCAAGTCGGGCGCCTGGGTCGCGCCGCCGCCTACCTGAAGTCGCCGTAGCCCAAGCGCTCGGCCGGCGCCTGGCATTGAAACGGCGCCTGCGCAGCCGGCTCCACCGGCGCCTCGCAGGGCTTGAAGAACTCGGTGGACTGGGCGTTGCGAAACTCGTTCAGGCGCTGTGCCACATGGCGCGCGCGTGCCTCGTCGCCAGCGTCGTGCAGCGCCTGCGCCCAGGCCATCATGAGCCGCGCATCGAGCAGGTAATGCGGCGCACCGGCCCAGCCGCGCGCCGCCAGAGCAGGGTCGACGGCGGTGGTGACGGCCGCATAGTCGCCGTGGTGCGAGAACAGCCAACTGCGTTGCCCGGTGGCAATGCGCTGTTCCAGCGGCGCGGCGTTGGCCGGCGGCGCAAAGACCGCGACGACGCGCAGGTAGTCGAGCACCGAACCCGCGGCGACCAGGGCCATCAACAGCGCGGCCACCGACAGCGGGCGGTTCGGTGTGTCGGTCGGGCGGCTCGCGTCCGCGCTGTCGGTCCGCGCTGGGTTCGCCGAAGCCACGCGGGTCGGGGGCGATTGCGCAGCCGGCCCGCCCAGGCACAGCCCCAGCGCAAAGGCAGCCGGCAACAGGAAGTAGGCATACCACAGCGGGTACTCCAGGAGGCTGTGCACGAAGATCATCAGCACCATCACCCAGGCGGCGCGCAGGTGGGTCGTGGGCTCGGCGCCTGGCGCGCGGCCCGCCTGCCAGGCGCGCCACAGGGCGGCGCCAAGCAGCGCGAGCACCAGCGTCGCCAACGGCAGCCCGAGTTCGGCCGCCAGGTGCAAAGGCAGGTTGTGGGCGTGGTCGAAGAACGCCACCGGCCGGCCCGGGAAAGGCGTCAAGGTCCAGGCGAAATTGAATTCGCCGAAACCGACGCCCACCCACGGATGCGCACGGATCAGCGCCAGCGTGTTGGCCCAGATGCCGAAGCGCGAGCTGGAAATGTCGCCCGCGCCGCTGAACCGGCTGGCGCCGCCGAACACCTGATGGCTCGATTCGGCCCAGGCCGTGGCACCGGCCCACAGCAGCGCGTAGAGCACCGGCGCGAGCAGCAGCGCGATGCGCGCGCGGCCCGACAGGCGCCGGTCCAGCAGCCCCCACGTCGCCAACACCAGCGCGCCGACCACGCCCGAGCGCGACGCGCTGAGCACCACCGCGAACAGCAGCAGCAGCGCCAGCGCCGCACCGGCCGCGCGCCGCAACACGCGTGCCTCGGTCAACCCGGCCAGCGCCACCATGCCCCACAACAGCAGGCTGCACAAATGGTTGGGCTGGCGCAGGTTGCCCACGGCCCGGCCTTCGGTGGCGCTGTGGGCGATCCAGTCGCCATCGGCCCATTGCGGTGCATAGACCTGGACGATGCCGATCAGGCTGCTGGCCACACTGGCCACCAAGAGTCCGATGCAAAAGGCTTCAAACGCCCGCGCGCCCAGCCCCGCCCGCTGCAGCAAGGCCCCTGCCAGCGCCGTGCCGGCAGCGGCCAGGATCAGCCCGGCGGCCGACAACGACAGCGCCCACGGCAGGCGGGTCCAGAACGGCGAGGCCAGTGCGGCCACCAGCAGCAACGAAAGCGCGGCCAGCAGCGCCTTGAGTCCCGCGCTCCAAAGGGCAGTTGACCGCGGCAGCGCCGCCGACATCAACACCAGCCACGCACCCCAGCCGAACAACGCGGCGGCCTGGTTGAAGAAGGTCGCCGATGGCGGCAGGTTGAAGGCGATCAGCACCGGCGCGCCGATGGCGCCGCAAGCCGCCAGGGCCCAGACCGGGTCGCGCGGGTCGGCAAGCTTGTCACGCGGATCGTGGGCCGGCGCTGAAATCATGCGCGGCATTGTCCACGCGCCGAGGCCTGGACGCGGTTCAGAACCAACCGTCGGACCAGAACCTCGGGCAAAGACGTTCGACCTTCGAGATGTCGCGGTGCACATGCTCAAGGTGGGCACGCAGGTCGACGACCTCGGGCGCAATCGAGCCGATGAGCCAGGCCTGCGACACCAGCAGCCCCACGGCCAGGCCGGCACGGACGCGCCGCTCGAAGCCGCCAGCGGCGGCTCTGACGGCGGGCACGCTGTTGGCGCAGGTCCAGGCCATTGCCCAGCCGATCAGCAAGGCAATCCACGCCTGGGACATCGGCATGACAAAGTTTCCGGAGAACAGGGCGTCGACGGCGATCGCGATCACCGCGGTGAACAAGGCGATTCCCATCGAGGTTTGTGCCGGGTCCGTGCAGGCCTGGATGGCCCGGGCCATGCGCCACGCGGCCCAGGCGCTCAAGGCGAGAAGCGCCGCCAGCATCGGCAGACCCCATTCCGACGCGATCTGCAAATACAGGTTGTGCGGGTGCGCGGCCTTTGCGTTCGCATAGTGCGCATAGTGCATCGGGCCAATGCCCAACCACGGTTCACGCGCCAGGTAGTCCAGCGCAAGACGCCACAACATCAGCCTGGAGTGGTCACCCTGCAAACTGGCGGCGCCGTCAGGCGCCAGCGCCTGTGCCGAAGCGCCGGTGAGCGTCGGCGCGACGACGAACAAGCCGAGGTAGACCAGCGCACCGATCGCGGCGCCCGTCAACAGATGGCGGGCCAGCGGCAACGCCGCGCGCCGGAACAGCAGCAGGCTCACCACGGCCCCGACGATCAGCGCCAAAGCGGTCGCCCGCCCCAGTGTGAAGACCAAAAAGGCGAAGTTCAGGGTCAACGCGATCCAGGCCAGGCGGGCCAGCGCGCCTTGCTGGAAGGTTCGGCTGGTGGCGATCACCAGCAGCGGCAACACCACCGTCTGCGCGTGGTTGAAGAAGCGGTGGTTGATGTAGCCGAGGAACACATTCGAGCGCTCCAGCGGGCCGCCGTGAGCGATTGTGATGGCCAGGATGAACAGCAGCAGCAGGGCGTAGAGCAAGGCCGCCACGACGACGATGATGGCCAGGGTTTCGCGCTGTTGCCGTTGCCGGGCGCCGGCGACGACCGCGACGATGCTGAGCAAGCCCAGCAACGTGGCGAGTTCGCGCGCCGCGGCCGACCGGTCCGCCGCGTGCAGCACCGAGGCCAGCGCCAGCAGGCCGAGGGCGGCGGCGCCCCAGGCGAGCGGCCTGGGCCAGCGCTCATCATTCGTGCCGGCGATCGCCCGGCCGGCCAGCGCCGCCGCGCAGACGGTGGCCACGAGGATCAGCGCGATGCGGGACAGGTCGTGCGCGTTGACCTCAAAGAGCAACGGCGCGAAGCCTGGCATCGCCAGCAGAAGCAGCAGCACCGTCGAGCGAGCGATCCACATGGTGTTGATGATTTGCAGGGGCGCTGGTCGGGTGCGGGCCGGGCGGGCTGGGGTTCAAACGCGAAAAACAAGAAAACGGGGCCCGAAGGCCCCGTGGTTCTGGGTGGTCACGCTGGGCGTGATGCCCTTGCGGGATCGACTGGATCAGGTGCCGATGTTGTTCTTCAGGATCAGCTCAACTGCCGCCGCTTGGGTAAGGGTACTTCCCGGGACGTTTTTCCAAGTCAGGTTCGACGAACCGACCGTCGGCTCAAAAGAGATGGTCGCGCCATCGACGCCGGTCCCAATGCCGGTCGCGAGCGTCACGAGAATAACGCCGTTGGTGGTGGTGGCCGATGCAATTTCTTTGGTCGGCGTGAATGCCGGGATGCCAGCCGCGCCGGAGTCACACGTGTCAAGTACACCACCCGCCTCTTGCGAACAAACGCCCACGGCCGTCTTGATCGACGCGACCGACGACAACGCCGCGCCGACCTTGGCCTTGATCACGTAGTTCTGGTAGGCCGGCAGCGCCACCGCGGCCAGGATGCCGATGATCGCCACGACGATCATCAATTCGATCAGGGTGAAACCTTGTTGGGCGCGCTTGGAAATACGATTCATTTTTGAAACTCCGGAAGGGTTTTGGGGGGAGGACACAACAATTCATATGCAGGTGCCGTGCCAACGCGGTTTCGAAGTGTTTGCGTGTGATTTGCCGCATCGCCGACCGAAAATGGTCACTTGTCTGCCGGGGCAGCGGTGGAACTGGGGGGCATTTCGCGTCGCGTGTCGCAAATTGTCAGTGGGCTGGATTTGCAGTCGGCGAAGTTGAGGAATCAAGCGTCGCGAAGATGGCGCCACGCGTCACGCGGATGCCAAGTGGGCCCCGCCCAACCGGCGTCAAACCAGCTCGATGACCTGCCCGGCCGCGAGCGCATGGATGCGGTGCTGGGTTCCGAGCCGGCCGATCTCGGCCATCACGGCCTCCTGCTCGCCCGGCTTGATGTGAGTGATGTAGACATCGACCGGCCCGCTTAATTGGGTTAACTCGACGCCGAGTGCGGTCGGGCACAGATGGCGGCTGATGCGGGCGAGCTCGCGCTCGTCGTCACCGAAGGCGGTTTCGATCACCAAGTGGGTCACCCGCATGTTTTGCAGACGCTGCCACAGCGCCGGGTTCGGTCCGGTGTCGCCGGTGAAGACCCACCAGCCGGCCGCACCTCCTTCGACGGCGAAACCCACCGCCGGCACGGTGTGCAATGCGCTCAGCACTTCGACGCGCTTGCCGCCCAGCGTGAGCAGGTCGCCGATGGCAATCGGCACGAGTTGGAGCACTGGGTGTTCGGCGCTCGGCAGGCGTGTGAAGTCGGGCCAGATCACGCCGTTGAAAATATGGTCGCGCAGCGCCGCCAAGGTTTCGGGCAGGGCGTGCACCTGGATCGGCGGCCGGCCCTTGGCGCGGCGCAGGCGCATCACGCTGTCGGCCAGCAGGCCGATGGCCAGCACATGGTCGAGGTGCGAATGGCTGATGAGGATGTGGTCGATGCGCGCCAAGGCCTCGAGCGCCAAGTCGCCCACGCCCGTCCCGGCGTCGATCAGGATGTCGTCGTCCAGAAGAAAGGCAGTGGTCCTGCAGCCAGCGGCGATGGCGCCGGAACACCCTAGAACTTGGAGATTCATTTGCTGTCGAAAATGGTGATGCCGTCCCAAAACGGCGGCGGGGGCGTACTGCGGTAGACGCGGATGCGTTCGGCAAGTTGCCGGTAAAGCGCTGAAAAGGGCGATCCGGAAAAGTCGGTTTGCAGCGCCGTCAAGGAGCGCTGCGCCGAGTCCCAATGTTGTAGCCGATAGTCTGCCTGCGCAAGCCGCCAAAGTCGCATTTCGTCCTCAAACGTTGGGGCTGCCCGGGTGGCCTCGGGAACCGGTGTGAAAAGGGTCACGGCCACCTGTTTGCCCTTGACTTTGACCCGGTCGACCTCGATCCACGCGCGGCCAACGTCGGCCGCGTCGCGCGTGGCCTGGCCCACCAGCAAGTCGACGCCGTAGTGGCGTGTCAACGCCTCGATGCGCGACGCCAGGTTCACCGGATCGCCCATCACGGTGTAACTTCGGCGAATGTCCGAGCCCATGTCGCCAACACACACCAGGCCAGTGTTGATGCCCATGCCGAGCCCGATCCGCGGCAAGCCCTTGGCCGCCAATTGATCGTTCAACAGCCGCATGCGCTCGGCCATCGCCAGCGCGGCGCGCACCGCATGTTCGGCGTGCATCGCGTCCGCCACCGGCGCACCCCAGAAGGCCATGATGGCGTCGCCGATGTACTTGTCCAGGGTGCCGCGCTGCTCGCGGATGGCCGCGGTCATGCTGGAAAAAAACCGGTTGACCAGCGCGCGCAGGTCTTCGGGCGACAGCGCTTCGGACACCTTGGTGAAGTTGCGCATGTCGCAGAACATGATGCTGAGCACCCGGTTCTCGGCGCGCATGTCGTAGCGCGCCGGATCGCGCGCCATCTCGACGACGAGTTCGGGCGGCACGTACGAGCCGAACAGGCGGGCCAGCGAGCGGCGCGTCCGGCCCTCGACAATGTGGCCCCAGGCGGTGGTGCCGGCATTCACCGCCGCGGTGAGCAACATCACCGCGGCCAGCGGCAGCACCAAACCCCGGGCGGCGTAAAGCCAGCCGTTCAGCGCCACCAGGGCCACCGCCAGGGCCAGCGTGAAGACAAGCGCCGCCACCGCCCCCAGCCTGGGCAGCACCAGGGCCAGTACGGCGGCGGTGAGCACGATCTGCGCCACGTCCGCGCCGCGGGCCCAATCGGGCTCGACTGGCAAACGGCCGTCGAGCAAACCGGACAGCAGGTTCGCGTGCACCTCGACACCCGGGAACACCTCGGACACCGGCGTGGGCGGCAGGTCGAACAGGCCGGGCGCGGTGGAGCCGACCAGCACCAGCTTGCCGGCCAGGTGGCCCGCGGCGATTCGCCCCGCCAGCAAATCAGCGGCCGCGATGTATTCGTAAGATCCGCCATGGCGTCCACCCGCACCGCGGTACGGAACGCGAACGGCGACGCGGCGATCGACTGGAATGGCCATGCGCGCGTCGCCCTGGCGCAGATCGATGCTTGCAAGGCCGTCGTAGCTGC
>JAYSVE010000527.1:0-3809 GCA_043718725.1 Methylibium sp. | reverse complement strand
TCGCCCTCGTGGAAGTCGATTGCACGGCTACGAAGCCGCCTTCTTCTGCGGGGGTGAGTACTGCGGTCAGCTGCATGGTGGAGCCCTCATGTCTACTGGCTTTGCGCCAGGGGGCATTGTCTCGCAATCGCCACAGGCGCGGTTTGTCACCGGCTGTTCAAGGACTGCAGGCACAGTGATGCACGATTTTCTGAAGCCTCAACGTTTGACATGAGCGGCCGGAACCGGCTTGGCCCGCAGGGGCAAGGTCATGGAAGTCCCTGCAAAGGGTCAGCCCCGTATTGAATGTGCACCTACTTCCAGTTCAGGTTGAGCTTGCGATGGGAAGCAGCACAGTCTCGCAAGTACAGATTGATAAGGCTTTGGTAGGGAATGCCTACATCTTCGGAAATTGCCTTGAAGTAGGAGATCGACTCTTCGTCGAGCCGGATAGTGATTTGCTTCTTGAGTTGTGCCGCATAAGGATTCTTCCTCGCAGCTGAGAAGTCGTACTCTTTGCGCATGTGACACCTTTATGGGTAAGACCTGGATTCCTTGGCTGTTGCTTTGCGAGCAGAGATGATGCGGATGACGTTGCCTCCGCTCCGATGGCAGTGACAAACGAGGAGTAGCCGAAGTGCGCTGCTCAAGCCAAGAAGGACAAAGCGATCCTCGTCTTCGAAATGTTCGGGGTCATCGATCAGTTTGGCCCGTTCATCGACAAAGACCGACCTGGCTTCTTCGAAGCTGACACCGTGCTTCTTGGCGTTTGCGGTGGCCTTCAGACTGTCCCACTCGAAGCGAAGTGTGCTCATGGTCGCAGCGTAACTACACTGTAGTTCACCGGCAGGCGCTTGCGTCGTCTTGGCGCTCAGTGTTCGGCCGAGTCGTTGCCGGTCGGCGCCCGGCCGCTGATGCGGCGTCCTTGCAGCAGCACCTCGCGTGCGGACTGCACGTCCAGCCCGGTGACGATGCGCAACATCGTGCCGTTGCGACCGCGGCTGACGCCACAAATAGTGACAAAAGCGTTCTCGGCGACGTCGACGTCGGCGGCCTGCGGCGCCATCGTCGAATCTGTCGACACAGCCAAGCGCCGTTCGACGCCGCACATGCGCCGCGGCGCAGCCCGCTGAGGCGGGTTCGGGGGCTCTTCCCGACTACCAGGCCACCTTCTCGTCGGTGCCGCCGAAGCCGGCCGGAAACGCCGTGAAGTGCGGCAGGTCGTCCTTCACCGGCACCAGGGCTTCCTTGCACATGATGTGCATCTGCGGCTGGAAGGTGCCCGGCGGCACCAGGTAGGCGCTGATGCCGCGCACGCCCATGCCCAGCGGCTGGCCGAACAGGTAGGTGCCGCATTTGGCGCAACGTGTGCGCGGGTTGGTCTTCAGGACGAACTTGATGGTTTCGCCTTCGGTGACCTCGACGGCGTCCTGCGCATAGATGACGTAGGGCACGCAGCCCGCGCCGGCAATGCGCTGACAGTCTGCGCAGTGACAGTACAGGTGCGCCACCGGGTCGCCGGTGAGCTTGATCTTGACGCTGCCGCAATGGCAGGCGATGTTCATGGTGGTCATCGGGTGTCTCCTTTGAATGCTCGATGGGCTTGGGTTCACGCGTCGTAAAACACAAAAGCACGCAACTCGACACTTTCCCGCAAGGGCGCATCGGCGGGCGTGTGGGGGTCGTCGAACGCGGTGTGCGGCACCACACCTGCGATGCCGGCCACGCCGGCGGCGCTGTCGAAGTTCTTGAACACGATGACCTCGTCGCTGCGCTGGCCGGGAAAGAAGTGCCAGCGATGCGCCGGGTTGTGCATGCCGATGCAGGTTTCCCCGCGCCGGTCGGGGTAGATCAATTCGTTGCGCACCATGTCGCCGGGGGCCACGCTGCGCGCGTCGCAAACGGCCAGCGGCGCGTCGAGCAAGGGCTCGAGGTTCGTCGGCCGCCACAGCCCGAGGATCGCAAACCGCTGACGCAGCCGCACCGCCGCCTCGGCCTCGCCCAGCACCTGGCGCACACGCGCGGCCGCCGAGACCGCGGTGTAGTCGGCGTGCACGCGCCCCACGGGTTCGCGCACCGCGGCGAACGAGCCGCCGGTGCCGTCGAGCGGTGGCCGGCCGTTTGCCCGCCGCCGCAAGGTGTGGTCGAAGACCAGTGCGCGGCTGGCGCCGGTCAGGCCGAGCAGCAGGTGCTCGACCTCGGTGTAGTGGACGGCGCGCAATTCGACCTCGTTCCAGAAGTCGCCCACCGCGCTGCGGTGGTCGGACAACACGAAGCCCTGTTCGTCGAGCGACAACCCGCCGCACAGCGGCCGCGCATCCTCGATCGTCACGACCCTCGCTTCAAGCCGGCCGTTGAACCGGGGTGTGCCATCCGGCGGGTCATAGCTGTAGGTGCGCGCCGGCTCGGCCATCGGCACCAGGTAGTTCAGCGCGGCGACGACATTCATGCCGGTGGGCTGCCTGGCGCCGATCAGAAGAACGCCATCGTGCGCACTTCGATGCTTTCGCGCCGGGGTGCATCGGCGGCGGTATTCGGGTCTTCGAAAGCGGTGTGACCCATGAAGCGCGCGCGGCCGTCGGTTTCGGAGTCGTAGGTCTTGAGCAGCAGCGCGTAGGTCGCTTCCATCAGCGGGAAGTAGACCCAGCGATGTTGCGGCGACCAGCGCATGACGTAGATCTCGCCCGTGCGTTCGCTGTATTTCAGCTCCATGCGCAGCATGTCTTCCGGCGCGTGCGTGGTGGCATCGCACACCGCCAGCGGCAGCTCTTCGACCCGCCGGTAGAGCGGCTTCCAGACGTTGTAGAACGCCACGCGCCGCTGCAGCAGCCCCTCGGCTTCGTCGGGCAGCAGGTCGCGCACCCGTTGCGGGCCGCTGGCCACGGTGTAGTCGCTGTGCACCAGCAAAACCGCCGGGCGCTGCACGGTGGTCTGCGCCTTCAGGTCGGCCGGCAGGCGCTTGCGGACCGTGTGGTCGAAAACCTCGACCCGCTTCGCGCCGGTGTGCGCTTTCACGAATTCGACGATCTGGCGGTAGAACACCGACTTGACCGATGCGTCGTCGTCGAACTGGTCGAAATGCGCGCCGAAGGGGTGGAGTTCGAAGCCTTCGCGGTCGGCCGAGAACTGCTCGGCCGACGCCCAGCCGTCGTGGATATCGACTTCGCGCAGGTCGGTGCCCGGCGGGTTGATCTTGACCGAAGGCTCGGGCTCGTAGAAGTAGTAGTCCGGCGGGATGCCGTTGTCGACGCTGTAGTTCAGCGTCGCGCGCAGGTTGCCTGTACTCGCCATCTCGCCGGTCCTTGCGCTCAGGCCGACTTCTTGGTGACGAAGTTTTCGCCGACCCAGGTTTTCTGCCAGGCTGGCAGTTGCTCGACCTGGTCGACCAGCCAGCGCTTGAGGTTGCGATGGTCGCCCAGCGGCAGCCGCTGCCAGCCGTGCAGGTGCATCGGTGCGGCCAGCGCGATGTCGGCGATGGTCGGGTTCTTGCCAGTGACCCATTCGCGGTCGGCCAGGCGGGCGTCAAGGATACCGGCCAGCTTGTGGAACTGCGCCGCCTGCGCATCCAGGATGGCGGGGTCGGGTTGCGAGCCAAGCAGCGGCTTGACGCAGTTCTCGACCAGGAAGACATAGCAACTGGGGAACCAGCTCGAAGACTCCCACAGCAGCCAGCGGTTGATGTCGGCGCGCACCTTCAGGTCGCGCGGGTACACGCTGTCGTTGCCCACCTTGTCGGCGGCGTACTGCAGGATCGCGTTCGACTCCCACAGCACCAGGTCGCCGTCCACCATCGCCGGCAGCGAGGCCATCGGGTTGATCGCGGTATAGGC
>JAYSVE010000526.1:0-1631 GCA_043718725.1 Methylibium sp. | reverse complement strand
GGACATCGACGTTCGACCCGACTTCAGGGGCCTGCCCCCGGGCTCGGGCAGCGTTGCCAAGGGCATGGAGGTGTGGGAGGCCAAGTGCGCGTCGTGCCACGGCATCTTCGGCGAGAGCAACGAGGTCTTCAGCCCGATCGTCGGCGGCACAACCAAGAGCGACGTGAAGACCGGCCGTGTGGCGCGGCTGAACGATCCGTCGTTCCCGGGCCGCACGACCCTGATGAAGGTGTCGTCGGTGTCGACGCTGTGGGACTACATCAACCGTGCAATGCCGTGGGCACAGCCCAAATCGCTGAGCATTGAGGAGGTTTACGGCGTCACCGCCTACATCCTGCACATGGGCGAGGTGCTGCCAGACAACTTCGTCCTCTCTGACAAAAACATCGCCGAGGTGCAGAAGCTGCTGCCCAACCGCCATGGCGGGACCACCGAACACGCACTGTGGCCGGGCGCTGGAATGGGCAAGCGCCGCCCCGATGTCAAGGCTGTTGCCTGCATGAAGGACTGCGGGCCGGCACCGACGCTGGCGTCGTTCCTGCCCGACTTCGCGCGTGACGCGCACGGCAACTTGTCGGAGCAGAACCGGGCGGTCGGCGCACAGCATGGCGCCGACACCAGCAAGCCGGCACCCGCCGCAGTTTCGCAAGGCGCGGTGCCCAAGCCGGCAGCCGCGACCGCACCCAAGCCCGAAGCCCACAGCGGTGCCGCCGCAGCCATCGCGTTGACGCAGAAGTACAGCTGTGTGGCTTGCCACGGCCTGGACAACAAGATCGTCGGGCCGAGCTTTCGCGACATCGCCAAGAAGTACACCGGCCGCAGCGATGGCGTGGGCTACCTCGCCGCCCAGATCAAGAGCGGCAGCGCAGGTGTCTGGGGCCCAATTCCGATGCCGCCGCAGGCGCTTGGCGAGGCCGATGCCAAGGCCATCGCCCAGTGGCTGGCCGATGGCGCCAAGAAGTAGGGCGTAGGCTCCGACTACCCAAATGGAGTAAGGAGTCATCCGCATGCCCAAATTCCCGTTGTTCACTACGATGCCTTGATCAAGGAGACCGCTATGCAATCCCGTCGACAGATGCTTTCCCGTTCGGCCAAGGTCGCGAGCCTGCTCGCCGCCGTCGGCCTGTTGCCCGGCGTGGCGCAGGCCCAAGCCGCCGGCACCTTCAACGCCGCCGCGTTCAACGCCAAGACCATGGCCGACCTGATGAAGGCGGTGGGTGGCGCGGCGCCAACCGAGAGCAAGGACGTCACCGTTACCGGCCCCGATATCGCTGAAAACGGCGCCGTGGTGCCGATCGGCGCCGCCACGTCGTTGCCCGGGGTCAAGCGCTTGCTGATCCTGGTCGAAAAGAACCCGACGATGCTGACGTCGATGTTTGACGTCACCGACGCCATCGACGCCAACATCTTGACACGCGTCAAGATGGGCCAGTCGTCAAACGTCTTCGCCGTGGCGATGATGAACGACGGCAAGGTGCTGTTCGCGCAGAAGGAAGTCAAGGTCACACTCGGCGGCTGCGGCGGCTGAACACGTTTTAATTCAAGGAGATCACCATGGCAGATCCGATGCGCATCCGCGCCCAAGTTGCTGGCGACAAAGCCACCGTGCGTGTGCTGATGGCCCACGAAAT
>JAYSVE010000525.1:0-1631 GCA_043718725.1 Methylibium sp. | reverse complement strand
CTGCGCCCGGTCGACGAACTGGAGCTGACGGTGCGTTCGGCGAACTGCCTGAAGGCCGAGAACATCTACTACATCGGCGACCTGATCCAGCGCACCGAAACCGAGCTGCTCAAGACCCCGAACCTGGGTCGCAAGTCGCTCAACGAAATCAAGGAAGTCCTGGCGTCGCGTGGGCTCACGCTGGGCGGGCGGCTGGAGAACTGGCCGCCGCAGGGCTTGGACAAGCGCTAACGCTTTACCAACGGACAAGGCGGCCTGAAGGCCGTCCAAGGATGACGACCGCAGGGGCGGTCGATCAACAGGGCCGCCGAGTCGGCGGCCCGGCGCACCCGGCAGTACCTGATACGGCTGCTGGTATTCAAACAGAGAAAGGAACAGCACCATGCGTCACCGTCACGGACTTCGCAAACTCAATCGCACCTCCGAGCACCGGCTTGCGATGTTGCGCAACATGTGCAATTCGCTGATCACGCACGAGGCCATCAAGACCACCGTGCCCAAGGCCAAAGAGCTGCGGCGTGTGGTCGAGCCACTCATCACGTTGGCCAAGGAAGCCACGCTGGCGCATCGCCGGCTGGCTTTCGACCGCACGCGCGACCGCGATGTCGTCGCCAAGCTCTTCAACGAACTCGGCCCGCGCTACAAAGAGCGCCCGGGAGGCTACACGCGGATCCTGAAGATGGGGTTCCGTGTCGGCGACAACGCACCGATGGCCTTCGTTGAACTGGTCGACCGACCCGAACCAGCCTCGACCGAGGCCGTGGGCGAAAGCGCGGCGTAACGCCTGTCGCCTGGGCCTACCGTCGGGATCTTCCTGCGGGGGTGAGGGTCGCGACGCAAACACGTACCAAGGGTCGGCGCATGCCGGCCCTTGGTCATTGGGATGGACCTGGACAGCAACCCGACCAACGCGGCCGCGCATCGGTGACGTTGAGGCCGTAGCCGCCGACGCGGGTCGCTTCGGCAGGCGTGCTTCTGTGGTGACGGCGCACACCCATGCCGCCAGGTCTTCCCGGCGCGAATACCCGGTGCGATGGTGCAGCAGTGCGCGCAATTCACCGAGCGATCGGATATACTTCAAGGCTCAGTCGCGAGGTGGAGCAGTCTGGTAGCTCGTTGGGCTCATAACCCAAAGGTCGTAGGTTCAAATCCTGCCCTCGCAACCACAAATTCAAGCGTAAGAACAACAAGCAACAGATCGGCAAGCGCCGTCCGCAAGGACGGCGTTTTGCTTTGTGACGAAGCCGGAGTCGTTGCAACCCCGGCGAGTCGTGCGAACGTCTGGTTGTGGAGCATTCGGGCCGGGACAGCCTTGCCTGTGCGGGGGCAGGAAACGCCCAAGCCGGCAGCAGAACCGTCGGACTTTCAGGGTCCCGAAGGGCCAAAATGACCCGCTCCTCGACGCACCTTGTTTGATCCTAAAAACGGCAGCTACCCGGTCGCGGTGAGGGCCGGCGGTGGGGTTGGCAGGGCGAATTGGCTGACGATTTTGCGGCAGATGTAGGCCACCAGCGTGGCCCACTGGTCGAGCTTGGGCAACTGCTCCGCAGCGCGCCTTACGTGACTGATAGCCGCATGAACATTGGCGATCATCGACTTGATCAATCCCGCTTCGGCGTGCATCGGCGTGA
>JAYSVE010000524.1:0-1632 GCA_043718725.1 Methylibium sp. | reverse complement strand
TGTTTTTCGAAAACAGCACCCGCACCCGCACCACCTTCGAGATCGCGGCCAAGCGCCTGAGCGCTGACGTCATCAACCTCGACATCGCGCGCAGCAGCACTGCCAAAGGTGAAAGCCTGCTCGACACCATCGCCAACCTGGCGGCCATGCATGCCGACATGTTCGTCGTGCGCCATGCTGAAAGTGGCGCGCCTTACTTGATTGCGCAGCACGTGGCGCCGCAGGTGCATGTGGTGAACGCCGGCGACGGCCGCCATGCCCACCCCACGCAGGGGCTGCTGGACATGTACACCATCCGCCACTACAAGGGCGACTTTTCGCAGCTGACGGTGGCCATCGTCGGCGACATCGTGCATTCGCGCGTCGCGCGCTCTGACATCCACGCGCTGACGACGCTGGGTGTGCCTGAAATTCGAGCGGTAGGCCCCAAAACCCTGGTGCCTGGCGACCTGGCGCAGATGGGCGTGCGGGTCTGCCACGACATGAATGAAGGCCTGCGTGGTGCCGACGTCGTCATCATGCTGCGCCTGCAAAACGAACGCATGAGCGGCGCCATGCTGCCGAGTGCCGGTGAGTTCTACAAGAGTTATGGCCTGACGGCCGAGAAGCTGGCGCTGGCCAAGCCCGACTGCATCGTGATGCACCCCGGGCCCATCAACCGCGGTGTGGAAATCGATTCGGCGGTGGCCGACGGCGCGCACAGCGTGATCCTGCCGCAAGTCACTTTCGGCATCGCGGTGCGCATGGCGGTGATGAGCACCCTTGCCGGAAATCAGGCGACATGAACATCGTCATCAAAGGCGGCCGCGTCATCGACCCCGCCAGCGGCCGCGACGAAGTGGCTGACGTGGCCATCGACGATGGCCGCGTGGTGCACATCGGCGGCCTGCCAGCCGGTGTGCAAGCGGGCCTCGTCATCGACGCCAGCGGCCTGGTGGTGGCCCCGGGCCTGGTGGACCTGGCGGCGCGCCTGCGCGAGCCGGGCCAGGAACACGACAACATGCTCGACAGTGAACTCGCTGCCGCAGCGGCCGGCGGCGTCACGAGCCTGGTGTGTTTGCCCGACACCGACCCCGTGCTCGACGAACCGGGCCTGGTGGAGATGTTGAAACTTCGCGCACGCAAATTGTCGCGTTGCCGCTTGTTCCCGCTGGGTGCGCTAACCAAAGGTCTGCACGGACAGGCGTTGACCAAGATGGCCGAGCTGACTGACGCCGGCTGCATCGGTTTTGCGCAGGCCGACGTGGCGGTGGCCGACACCCTGGTGCTGCAGCGCGCGCTGCAGTACGCCGCCACCTTTGGCTACACCGTGTGGCTGCAGCCGCAAGATGCCTGGCTCGGCAAAGGCGTGGCCGCACAGGGCGCGATGGCAACAAGGCTTGGCTTGTCAGGTGTGCCGGTGCTGTCAGAAACCATCGCGCTGCACACCATCTTCGACCTCGTGCGCGCCACCGGTGCGCGGGTGCACCTGTGCCGCTTGTCCAGCGCCGCCGGCGTCGCATTGCTGCGCGCCGCCAAGGCCGAAGGTTTGCCGGTGACGGCCGATGTGAGCATCAATTCGCTGCACCTGACCGATGTCGACATCGGCTACTTCAACGCCGACATGCGGCTGTCGCCGCCGTTGCGTCAGGG
>JAYSVE010000523.1:0-1633 GCA_043718725.1 Methylibium sp. | reverse complement strand
GCGCCACGGTATCGAACAAGTCGACGCTGCTGAACGACTGTTCGCCACTGCGCGTGAACAACATCGCGCGCATCACCGGCAACTGGCCGACGATCGCCGCCAGCCGGCCCCCCACCTTCAACTGCGCCAGCAACTGCGGCGGCACCTCGGCCACCGAGCCGGACAGCAGGATCACGTCGAACGGCGCTTCGACGACCAGGCCACGGCAGCCGTTGGCCTGCAGCACGTTGACGTTCATCACCGACGCGCGCCGCAGGTTGTCGGTGGCCAGGCGGGCCAGCTCCGGGACGATCTCCAGCGTCGTCACCTGCTGGGCCTGGTGCCCCAGCAAGGCCGCCATGTAACCCGAGCCGGCGCCCACCTCGAGCACGCGCTCGTGCTTGTGCACCGCCAGTTCCTGCAACAGCCGCGCATCGACCTTGGGCGCCAGCATGTGCTGGCCGCTGGGCAGCGGCACTTCGGTGTCGACAAAAGCCATGGCGCGGTAGGCCACCGGCACGAAGTCTTCGCGTTTGACCACGCCCAGCAGGCTCAACACCGCCTGGTCCAGCACCTCCCAGGGGCGGATCTGCTGCTCGATCATGTTGAAACGGGCTTGTTCGATGTTCATGGTGTGGGTTCAGGCGCTGCAAAGCGCGTCATTTTATTTCGCCAGTCCCGCTGCGGCAGATGGATCGGCCCCAAGCAATGCCGCCGACCGGGCGCCAAACCGGCGCCGCGCCCAGGCCCCCAGGTCGTCCAGGTAGCAGTAGACCACCGGCACCACCACCAGGGTCAGCAGTGACGAGGTGATGACGCCACCGATCACCGCCTGGCCCATGGGCGAGCGTTGCTCGGAGCCTTCGCTCAATGCGAACGCCAGCGGCACCATGCCGAAGATCATCGCCAGCGTGGTCATCAGGATTGGCCGCAGGCGCACGTGGGCGGCGTGCAGCAGGGCCTGGGTGCGCTCCATGCCGTCTTGTCGGGAGCGGATGGCAAAGTCCACCAGCAGGATCGCGTTCTTGGTCACCAGCCCCATCAACATCACGACGCCGATGATCGAGAACATGTTCAAGGTCGAGCGGAACATCAACAATGCCAGCACCACGCCGATGAGCGTGAGCGGCAACGAGCTCATCAGCGCCAGCGGCTGAAGGAAGCTGCGGAACTGGCTGGCCAGGATCATGTAGATGAAGACGACGGCCAGCCCCAGCGCGCCCAGCGCGTAGGCGAACGACTCGTTCATGTTCTTGGTCGAGCCGCCAAAGCTGTAGCGGTAGCCGGGCGGCCAGGGCACGGCGTCGAGCACCGTGCGGATGTCGGTCGAGACCTCGCCGGAGCTGCGCCCCAGCGCATTCGCGTCGATGTTGATCTCGCGGTTCAGGTCGCGCCGGTTGATCTGGTTCGGGCCGGTCGAGGCGCTCACGTCCGCCACCTGGGACAGGCGCACGACCCGGGTCGAGCCGTCTGCGGCATTGGCGACGTTGATCGGGATGCGCTGCAGGTCGGCGATCGAGTCGCGGCTGTCGGGCGCGATGCGCACGTTCACGTTGTAGTTCTCGCCGTCGGGGGCGCGCCAGTTGCCCACCGTCGTGCCGGCCACCAACGTGCGCAGCGTGCCGGCCAGCGCGTTCACGTTCAGGCCCACATC
>JAYSVE010000522.1:0-1634 GCA_043718725.1 Methylibium sp. | reverse complement strand
ATCGGGAAGTAGGAGCGCAGCACCTGCTTCATCGGGTCGCGTGGGGCCTTGCCGATCTTGTAATCGGTCGGGAAGGTCATCGCTTCCTGCACATAGCTGGGCGTCCAGCCCAGATCGGCGATGCGACGGGTCGCCTCGGCGATGGGGATCCCCTTTTGTGAGGTGATCTTGTTGAGAGTCAAACCTACAGACATAAAAGTCTCCTTTTGGAAAACATGACCGTTTGCATTGCTGCATCAAGCCGTTCGGGCGGTGACGGTGAACCGTCAAGATCCTGCGTGGCTCAAGCCACTACAGAGCGATTCGCGTGCCAGCGCTCCAATTCCTTAGTGGGTCTCGTGCTGGCTGCGAAGACATCGGTGTTGTTTGTGGTTCGGACCCTGTGCAGTCGTCTTCTGGGACACTGGGTTGTGGCAGCGCGTCCGACCTTGGGACGCTCAGGAAACCCGCGACGAGATCACGCGCGCCGCATCGCGCGCAGCCGCAGCAGCAGCCTCGGCGTCACCGCTCGCGGCGGGGGCGCCCTCGGCAATGAAGCGCGCGGCCAGCACCATCGAACCCATCGCAAAATCCTTGCCGTGCGCAACGACCATTTCGTCGGCGATCTTGCCGAGCTGGGCGAAAAAATAGTCCTTGCTCTTTGTCTCTTGGTTCTTTGTCTCTTGGTTCGTTGTCTCTGGGTTCTTCGACTCTGGGTTCATGACACGGTCTCCTTTGTGCGTGTGCGCTCGGCCGGCGGACGGAACAGGGCGTCGGGCAGTTCGAGCCAGCCGAGCACGCCGTCTTGTGTGCCGAAGGCCAGGCGCGACCCACTGCCCGACCAGACCAGGGCATTCACCGCCCCGCCGCCCGCGCCCTTGATGAACAGCACCGCATCGCTGCCCGGCTGACACAGCAGCACGGCGCCATTGAAATAACCCGCCGCGACGAGCGACTGCCGTGGATGACAGGCCACGCAGCTAACGGGCGTCTTGCTCGGCAGACCGCACTCGCTGGGCGCGTCTTTGCCGCCCGGCGGGTCGAAGGACCAGCACACCGGCCGCGTGCCGCCGCTGGTGGCCAGGTAGCGCCCGTCGTGAGAGAAAGACAGTGACAGCGGCTGCAGCGCATAGCCACCCATCTCGATGTCGCCGCCGTCGGCAACGCGCCAGCCGTGCAGCGCGTTTTCCTGCATGCCGGTGACGAGGTAGCGCCCGTCAGGGCTCCAGGTCAATGAGCGGTGGTAACCGTTCCAGGCCAGCAGGCGCGGCGGCGCGGCGTCGGGCCACAGCGTGACGCCGCCGCTGTGCGCCGCGGCCAGGTAGGTGCCATCGGGGCTGAAGGCCAGGGCTGTGGCGGGCGCGGGCAACTCGATGGTTTCGCTGCGTTCACCCTGCCAGCGCTGTACAAGGCGGCTGCTGCTGTGCGCGCGCAGGCCGCTGGCGCTGCACGCCACCGTATTGATCCAGGTGTCCGCCGGCCCGGCCACCACGGCCGGGTCACCGACACGCGGCACCAGCACGACGCGGCCATCGTCACCGCCGGTGAGAAAACCGCCGCGTGCGTCGGCGGCGATGGCCAGGCAACTGCCCTGGTGGCAAGCAGCCCGCAGCGGGCGCGGCGCGGGTGTTTGCGCCGGTATCAGGTTCACACCA
>JAYSVE010000521.1:0-1636 GCA_043718725.1 Methylibium sp. | reverse complement strand
GCGATGCGCCGTGAGATCGAGACCAGCGCTGGCCTGGATGCGGTCGACATCTACGGGCTCAGCGAGGTGATGGGCCCGGGCGTGGCCAGCGAATGTGTTGAGAGCAAGGACGGCCCGGTGGTCTGGGAAGACCATTTCCTGCCCGAGATCGTCGACCCGGTCACCGGTGCGGTGCTGCCCGATGGCAGCGAGGGCGAACTGGTCTTCACCTCGCTGACGAAGGAAGCGCTGCCGATCATCCGCTACCGCACACGGGATTTGACGCGGCTGCTGCCGCCCACTTCGCGTGCGTTCCGCCGCATGGGCAAGATCGTGGGGCGCAGCGACGACATGCTGATCATCCGCGGCGTCAACGTGTTCCCGACCCAGATCGAGGAAGTCGTGCTGCAGCACCCCAGGCTGTCGGGCCAGTACCAGCTGGTGGTGGGCCGCGAAGGCCCGCTCGACACCCTGCGGGTGCGCACCGAGCTGAACATCGCATCGCAGCAGGCCACGCCGGCCGACATCGCCGAGATCGTGCACTGGCTGCAGCACCGCATCAAGACGCTGGTGGGGGTGAGCACCGCGATCGACGTGCTGCCGCCCGACAGCATCGAGCGCACGCTGACCGGCAAGGCGCGGCGTGTGATGGACACGCGCCAGCGCTGAGCACACGCGCAAGCTGTCAACCCCTTCTGAATCCACTGAAAGGCACCCCATGTACACGCAGGCGATGGACACGATGGGCAAGGAAATGGCCCAAGATGGCGACGATCGGCCCAAGGCGCTGCGCTCGGCCGACGAACTGGCGCTGCAAGAACGCTTCGACGCCCGCATCGATGACGGCGAGTTCATCGAGGCCAAGGACTGGATGCCCGAGAACTACCGCAAGACGCTGCTGCGCCAGATCAGCCAGCATGCGCACAGCGAGATCGTCGGCATGCTGCCCGAGGGCAACTGGATCAGCCGCGCGCCCACGCTCAAGCGCAAGGCCATCCTGCTGGCCAAGGTGCAGGACGAAGGCGGCCACGGTCTGTATTTGTACGCCGCGGCCGAGACGCTGGGCAGCACCCGCGACCAGCTGATCGACGCCCTGCACACCGGCCGCGCCAAGTACAGCAGCATCTTCAACTACCCCACGCTGAGCTGGGCCGACATCGGCTGTGTCGGCTGGCTGGTGGACGGCGCGGCGATCATGAACCAGGTGCCGATCTGCCGCTGCAGCTACGCGCCCTATGCCCGGGCGATGATCCGCATCTGCCGCGAGGAGAGCTTCCACCAGCGCCAGGGCTTCGATGCGCTGCTGGTGATGATGCGAGACGGCAGCGACGCCCAGCGCGCGATGGTGCAGGACGCCGTCAACCGCTGGTGGTGGCCCTGCCTGATGATGTTCGGCCCGCCCGACGACCAGAGCCCCAACTCGGCGCAGGGCATGCGCTGGGGCATCAAGCGGGTGAGCAACGACACGCTGCGGCAGAAGTTCGTCGATGCCGCCGTCGACCAGGCCCGGGTGCTGGGCGTCACGCTGCCCGACCCCGATCTTCAATGGAATGAGGAACGCCAGCACTGGGACTTCGGCGCCATCGACTGGCCCGAGTTCTACCGCGTGGTGGCCGGCCAGGGCCCCTGCAACCAGGAGCGGCTGGCGATGCGCGTG
>JAYSVE010000053.1:0-2383 GCA_043718725.1 Methylibium sp. | reverse complement strand
TCGTGGGGGCCGGGCTGTCGCTGATCTTCGGGGTCACGCGCATCGTCAACTTTGCGCATGGTTCACTCTTCATGGGGGCATCTGCACTCCTCGACTTCCCCCGCATTGCAGAGGCGGGGTGCTGGCGCGCGCTGGAGCAACGGGTCCGAGCTGCGGCATTGGCGGCCTTCGCATCTTCCCTTGTGATTCAGCTTTTTGTGAATACACTTAACGCATGGTGACCTGGTACGAGTCGAAGCGCCGGAGCAACCTCAAGGACCACGGGCTTGACTTCATCGGGTGCGAGCGCGTTTTCGACGGGCCGGTCATCACACAGGAAGACGATCGCTTGGCTTACGGCGAGCAATCTGATTGGTTTGTTGGCCGGGCAGGTCGTGCACATGACTTACACAGAACGGGGAGACGGTTTGCACGTCATCTCTCTCCGCAAGGCCACCAAGTATGAAACGAAGCACTACCTCTCCCAAGTTGAGCGCTAAGCAGATCAAAGCCCTGATCGGCGCCGCGCCGGAGCAGGTCAACGATCCGGACAGTCCCTACGACCCAAACGATGAAAAGGCAGTGAATACGTTCTGGAAGAACGCCGTGGTCGTGAAGGGCGGTGGTTATGAAGCCGTTCGCGCGGCTTTGGCCGAGAAGCGCAAACCCGGCCAGCGCGGGCCTGGGCGCCGTCCACCCAAGGTCGCCATCAACATTCGGTTGTCGCCCGAAGTTTTGGAGGCGTTCAAGGCAACCGGCGAAGGTTGGCAGACCAAGGTCGATGGGGCCCTGCAGGACTGGCTCAAGACACATACCCCGGCCTGACGACGAATCCGAGCCGTGACCCTCTCCGCCCTCCTCGTCCAACTCCTCAACGGCCTCGCCGGCGCATCGTCGCTGTTCCTGGTCGGCGCGGGCCTGTCGCTGATCTTCGGGGTCACGCGCATCGTCAACTTCGCGCACGGGTCGTTCTACATGGTGGGCATCTACACGGCCTACTCGCTGGTCGAGAAGCTGGGGCCGAGCGTGGGGTTCTGGCCGGCCTTGCTGCTGGCCGCGCTGGCGGTGGGCGTGCTGGGGGCGCTGGTCGAGGTGCTGCTGCTGCGGCGCATCTACCACGCGCCCGAGTTGTTCCAGTTGCTCGCCACGTTTGCGCTGGTGCTGGTGATCAAGGACGCGGTGCTGTGGTTCTGGGGGCCGGAAGAATTGCTCGGGCCGCGCGTGCCGGGGTTGGCCGGGTCGGTTGAAATCCTCGGCCGCCAGTTCCCCGAGTACGACCTGTTCCTGATCGTCGTCGGCCCGGTCGTGCTGGGCCTGCTGTGGCTGCTGCTCACGCGCACCCGCTGGGGCACGCTGGTGCGTGCGGCCACGCAAGACCGCGAGATGGTCAGCGCGCTGGGCGTCAACCAGGCATGGTTGTTCACCAGCGTGTTCGCGCTCGGGGCGCTGCTGGCGGGGCTGGGCGGCGCGCTGCAGTTGCCGCGCGAGCCGGCCAACCTCGAGATGGACCTGGCCACCATCGGCGCGGCCTTCGTGGTGGTGGTCGTCGGTGGCATGGGCTCGATTCCGGGGGCGTTCGTGGCGGCGCTGTTGATCGCCGAGATCAAGGCCGTCTGCATTGCCGTCGGGCTGGTGGAGGTGATGGGGGTGAGCCTGTCGTTCTCCAAGCTGACCCTGGTGGTCGAGTTTTTGGTGATGGCGATCGTGCTGGTCGTGCGCCCCTGGGGGCTGCTTGGCCGCGCGCAGGCGCCGAGCCGGCAGGCGGGCACGATTGAGGCGCCGCTGCGGCCGGCCGACCGCTGGGTCTTGTGGAGCGGCGCCGCGCTGCTGGCGCTGCTGGTGGCGTTGCCCGCGTTGAGCGCGCAGTCGCCCTACCTGACGGTGCTGATGATCGACCTGCTCATTGCCGCGCTGTTTGCCGCCAGCCTGCACTTCATCATGGGGCCGGCCGGCATGCACTCGTTCGGGCACGCGGCGTACTTCGGCCTGGGCGCGTACGGCGCGGCGCTGATGGTGCGGGCGCTGAACGTGCCGATGGAGGCGGCGCTGCTGCTGGCGCCGCTGGTTGCCGGCGTCGGCGCCTGGGTGTTCGGCTGGTTCTGCGTGCGCTTGTCGGGCGTCTACCTGGCGATGCTGACGCTGGCGTTCGCGCAGATTGCCTGGGCCGTGGTCTATCAGTGGGACAGCTTCACCGGCGGCAGCAACGGCCTCACCGGGGTGTGGCCGGCAGAGTGGTTGAGCGACAAGCGCAGCTACTACCACCTGACCCTGGCGCTCGTGGTCGGCGGCGTGCTGCTGCTGCGGCGCATGCTGTTCTCGCCGTTCGGCTACGCCATGCGCGCGGCGCGCGATTCAGTGTTGCGCGCCGACGCGATCGGCATGGCGGTGAAGCGCATCCAGTGGG
>JAYSVE010000520.1:0-1637 GCA_043718725.1 Methylibium sp. | reverse complement strand
CAAATCGCGCTGATCGACCGCAACCGCGACGACGGCCGGCAAAGGGACGTGTACCGGATCACCAACAACAGCACGTCGATCATCGACACGCATCTGCTGGTGGTGGCCAAGGGACTTCCACGCCAGATCCAACTCGTCGACGGCAGCGGCAAGACGCAGGCCGGAGATCCGTATCTTCGCGTCTTCCTGACCGACGGCGTGATCATGCCGGGTCAGAGCATCGTCGCGTCGCTGGTCTTCAAGCGCGATCGGAACGATCCTCGAGTGAACTACAGCCTCGGACTGCTCTCCGGGCAGGGCCAGCCCTGAGCTGCATGCACTGACGTGTTACCTTCTGGCCCGCGCGCAGGCCAGAAGGTGCTGACGTTGGATGGGACCATGCCGTGGGCGTCTGGCCTCGAGCAAAACATGTGTGCCAAGACTCGAGGTATCAGCCTATTTCGAGAAAACGGGGCCCGGCGCCTCGTTTTTTTATGCCTGCATCGAGCGGTACTCTCCTTGCCAGCTGCGACTCTGTCCATCGACCGTCCACCATGTCCGGAACGTCCGCGCCTACTTCATTGGTTGCCACCTACCTGGCGTGTCGGCGCGGCAATAGGCTGCTGTTCCAGGGCGTGAATTTCAGCGTGCGTGCGGGCGAGGCGCATTGGCTGCGCGGGTGTAACCGCTGCGGCAAGACGAGCCTCGCCACCGCCCTGGGGCGCCGCTGGCGACCGCGTTCGCGCTGCCGATTGCACTGGAGTGAGCGTGTGAGATTTATTGGCTTTGAATCCCTCTGCCTTTCGGAGAGGGCAGGGGGCGGAGCGGGGCTTTCGAGCCGCAGGCGGCGAGCCCGCGCAGCGATTCCGGCTTGCAAGCCGGAATGCGCACTGCAAGTGAGGGTCGATGCGCCAACGAAATGCGTGCGCGGCGGCCCTCACCCCGACCCTCGCCCGCTAGCGGGAGAGGGAGAAATGCACCCCAACGACGCCTCTCACCTCCTGCGATGCCATGACCCGGCCTGACCGCCCAGCCCGTATCCGCTGGTTCAGCTTTGCCGCGCCCTCGCGTTTCTATGCACTGGCGCAACGGCTGAACCCCTGGCTGTGGGGCATCGCAACGCTGCTCGCGCTGGCCGGCCTGTACGTCGGCTTCTTCGTTGCGCCCACCGACGCGACCCAGAGCGAGGCCTACCGCATCATCTTCATCCACGTTCCCGCGGCCTGGATGTCGATGCTTCTTTACCTCGCGATGGCGTTCTGGGCCGCAGTCGGCTGGATGTTCAATGCGCGCATGGCGTCGATGCTGGCGCGCGCCCTGGCGCCGACCGGGGCGATGTTCACCTTTCTCGCGTTGTGGACCGGCGCGTTTTGGGGCAAGCCAACCTGGGGCGCGTGGTGGGTCTGGGACGCCCGGCTCACCTCGGAGCTGATCCTTCTGTTTCTGTACCTCGGCTTCATCGCCCTGGTCGCGTCGATCGACGACGTGGTGCGCGGCGACAAGGCCGGTGCCCTGCTCGCCATCGTGGGCGCGGTTAACATTCCGATCGTCTATTTTTCGGTCCGCTGGTGGAACACGCTGCATCAAGGTGCCAGCATCAGCCTCACCTCGGCGCCCAAGATGGCGCACACCATGTTGGCTGCGATGTTGTTGATGAC
>JAYSVE010000519.1:0-9152 GCA_043718725.1 Methylibium sp. | reverse complement strand
GGTGACCGGTTTGACGAGGCCATCATCAACTACATTCGCCGCAACTACGGCATGCTGATTGGCGAGCCAACGGCTGAAGCCATCAAGAAAAACATTGGTTCGGCCTTTCCAGGCTCTGAAGTCAAGGAAATGGAAGTCAAAGGCCGCAACCTGAGCGAAGGCGTGCCGCGCAGCTTCACCATCTCCAGCAACGAAATTCTGGAAGCGCTGACCGACCCGCTGAACAACATTGTCAGCGCCGTCAAAAACGCGCTGGAGCAAACCCCGCCAGAACTCGGCGCAGACATTGCCGACCGCGGGATGATGCTGACCGGCGGCGGCGCACTGTTGCGTGACCTGGACAGATTACTGGCCGAAGAAACCGGCCTGCCGGTGCTGGTGGCGGAGGACCCGCTGACCTGTGTTGTGCGCGGCTGTGGCATGGCGCTCGAGCGCATGGAGCGATTGGGCATCATCTTCACTTCCGAATGAGCAGGGGCGCCCGGCCCGCGGGCACGGCGGCCGGGCGACAGCGCCCGCCCGTCCCGCGAATCCGGGGCGCCGCGACGGTGTCACCATGACGCTGGGCCCGATCGATCGAACCCCCCCGCCGTTCTTCCGCCATGGCCCCTCGGCCCTGACCCGGTTGACGGTTTTCTCCGCCCTGGCGTTGTTCCTGATGGTGGCTGACACGCGCTTTCACATCACCCAGCCGGTGCGCGCCGTGCTCGCCACGGCGCTGCACCTGCCGCAGCGCTGGCTGCTGCTGCCGGTGCAAGCCTGGGGGCGCGCCAAGGACTACGTCGCCGGGCTGCAGCAGGCGCTGGCGCAAGAAGAAGCCGCGCGCGGCGAACTGATGCGCCAGGCCGAACGGGCCATTCAGGTGGAACAACTGGCGACCGAAAACGGCCGCCTGCGGGCCTTGCTTGAACTGCGCCCGGCGCTGAAGGTGCGCACGCTGGCGGCCCAGGTGCTCTACGACGCTCCAGACATCTTCTCGCGCAAAGTCATCATCGACCAGGGCTCGACGCACGGCGTTCTGCTCGCCTCGCCGGTGATCAATGAGGCCGGCGTGCTGGGCCAGGTCACTCGGGTCTATCCGCTGTCTGCCGAAGTGACGCTGCTGACCGACAAGGACGCCGCCATTCCGGTGCTCAACACCCGCACCCTGGCCCGCAGCGCCGCCTTCGGGGGCGGCGCCGGGCACGCCAGCGCGCTGGAGTTGCGCTTTATCGCCGGCAACGCCGACGTGCAGGTCGGCGACCTGTTGAGCACGTCGGGGGTCGACGGCATCTATCCGCAGGGCCTGCCGGTGGCCCGGATCTCCAGCATCGATCGCAAGATGGATACCGGCTTTGCCAGGATCATGCTGTCCCCGGTGGCCCTGACCGACAGCGTGCGCCATGTCCTGGTGCTCGAACCCACCGGCCTGCAGTTGCCGCCACCACCGCCGCCGGAACTTCCGCCGGTGGAGAACCGGTCCACCAAAACCAACAAGGGTGCGAAAAAGTGATCACCCAGGGCAGCTCCGACCAGTTGCTGTTGCCGGTCAACGGCTGGTTTGTCGCCTTCACGTTGCTGCTGGCGTTTGCCTTCAACCTGATACCGATGGGCCGCGCACCGGCGATGCCCGACTTCGTGGCCTTGGCGCTGGCATTCTGGAGCGTCCACGAGCCGCGGCGGGTTGGCGTCGGCGTGGCCTTCGTGCTGGGGCTGTTGATGGACGTGCACGACGGCGCGGTGCTGGGCCAGCATGCCCTGGCCTACACCGTGCTGAGCTTTCTGGCCATCACGGTGCACCGCCGGCTGAGCGGTTTTACGGCGCTGTCGCAGATGTTGCAGATCCTGCCGCTGCTGTTTGCCGCGCACGCCGTGTCGTTGACGGTGCGCATGTTCGCCGGCGGCATGTTTCCGGGCGGGTCGGTCCTGTTGGCGCCGGTGTTCGAGGCTGTCCTGTGGCCGCTGGCCGACTGGATGCTGCTGGCGCCGCAAAGGCGAGCTCCCGATCGGGATCAGAATCGACCGCTGCTGTAGGGACCGCTGCGCTGTGTTGCCATGACCGAACTGAAGAACGTCGAGATCGAGCAAGAGCGTTTCCGCATCCGCCTGGCGGCGGCGGCGGCCCTTGTGCTGCTCGGGTTCGGGCTGCTCGGCGCCAGGCTGGTTCACCTGCAGGTCTTCAAACACGACGAACTCGCCGCCCAGGCCGAAAGGAACCGCATCGCGGTCATGCCCATCGTGCCCAACCGCGGGCTCATCGTCGACCGCAATGGCGTGGTGCTGGCGAACAACTATTCGGCCTACACGCTGGAAATCACCCCCGCCAAAGTGCCCGACCTGGAGGCGACGATCGAGCGCCTGGCCGAGTTGGTGGACGTGCAGCCGCGCGACCGCAAACGCTTCAAGCGCCTGGTGGACGAAAGCAAGAGCTTTGAGTCGCTGCCCCTGCGGACCAAGCTCAGCGATGAAGAGGTGGCGCGCTTCACCGCCCAGCGCTTTCGCTTCCCCGGCGTCGATGTTCGCGCGCGGCTGTTTCGCGACTACCCGCTGGGCGAGGTCGGCAGCCACGTGCTGGGCTACATCGGCCGCATCAACACGGCCGAGAAGGACCGGATCGATGAATCCGAAGATTCCGCCAACTACCGGGGCACGCAGCACATCGGCAAACTCGGCGTGGAGCAAAGCTACGAGGCCGAGCTGCACGGCACCACCGGTGTCGATGAGATGGAAACCAGCGCCGTCGGGCGGCCGGTGCGGCGTCTGACGAACCGGCCCGCGACACCCGGAAACACGCTGACGCTGTCGATCGACATCCGCCTGCAGGCGCTGGTCGAGGAGATGTTCGGCGAGCGCCGCGGCGCGCTGGTGGCACTGGACCCGCGCTCCGGCGAGGTGCTGGCCTTCGTCAGCAAACCCACCTTCGATCCGAACCTGTTCGTCGATGGCATCGATGTCGAGTCGTGGCGCGACCTGAACGAATCGATCGACAAGCCGCTGTTGAATCGGGCGCTGCGCGGCACCTACCCGCCGGGGTCGACCTTCAAGCCGTTCCTGGCGATGGCCGCGCTCAACAGCGGCAAGCGCGACCCGGGCACCATCATCCAGGACAACGCGACCTTCCAGTTTGGCAACCACACCTTCCGCAGCCACGGGGACGCCGGCCTGGGCCCGGTGGACATGGTGCGCAGCATCGTCAAGTCGAGCAACGTCTACTACTACTCGCTCGCCAACGAGATGGGCGTCGACCTGATGCACGAGCAGCTCGATCCGATGGTGTTTGGCCGCAAGACCGGGATCGACATCGAAGGCGAAGTCACCGGGCTGCTGCCCTCGACGGCCTGGAAGCGGCGCGCCTACAAGTCGCCCGAGCAGCAAAAATGGTACCCGGGCGAGACCATTTCGCTGGGCATCGGCCAGGGCTACAACAGCTTCAGCATGCTGCAGTTGGCCAGTGCCACCGCCACGCTGGCCTCGGGCGGCTTGCGCTTCAAGCCGCGCCTGGTGCGGGAGGTCGAAGACGTGGTCACGCGCGAGCGCCGGCTTGTCGCCAGCGACGCGCTGGAGCGCCTGCCGTTCAAGCCCGAGCATGTCGAGCTGATCCGCCGCGCCATGTACGGCGTGACCCAGGAAGGCACCTCGGTGCGCTCATTCGTCGGGGCAGCGTACAAGAGTGGCGGCAAGACCGGGACGGCGCAGGCGGTCGGCATCAAGGCCAACGAACGCTACGTTGCGTCCAAGATCGAGGAGCACAAGCGCGACCATTCGCTGTACATCGCCTTCGCGCCGCTGGAGGCGCCGACGATTGCGGTGGCGGTGATCGTGGAGAACGCCGGTTTCGGCTCCGAGGCGGCCGCGCCGATCACGCGGCGGGTGTTCGACCACGCCTTGCTGAGCCTGTACCCCAGTGTCGAGGACATGGCGGCCACGCGCGAGGGCAAGTCGGGCGCGCCCATCGGCACCCAGCGACCGGCCGCATCGGTGCCGCTGCCGGGCTTGACGTCGGTGGTGGGCGCGGCGGCGGTGGCCAAGCCGTCCGGCCCGGGGCCGGCCGGTCATGTGGCCAATGCTGCGCCCAGAGATGCCGCCACAGATGGCGCCAGAGATGGCGCCAGAGATGCGCCCAGCCCCCAGACGCTGGTGGTCAAGGCGCGCTGATGGGCATCTCGTTCGAGCAACCTTCGCTGTGGCAGCGCGCCCGGCCCGCGTTCACCGGCTTCGACGGCCCGCTGTTCGTCGCGGTGTTGTTGTTGGCCGCGGCCGGGCTGATCACCATGTACTCGGCCGGTTTCGATCACGGCGCACGGTTCTCCGGCCACGCGCGCAACATGCTGTTGGGGCTGGTGATCCTGTTTTTCGCGGCGCAGATACCGCCCCAGCAATTGATGCGCCTGGCCGTGCCGCTGTACACCGTGGGGGTGGCGTTGCTGGTCGCCACGGCGTGGCTGGGCATGACCAAGAAGGGCGCCACCCGATGGCTCAATTTGGGCGTCGTGATCCAACCCAGCGAGATTCTCAAGATCGCCGTGCCGTTGATGCTCGCATGGTGGTTCCAGCGCCGCGAAGGCCAGGCGCGCGGGGTCGACTTCATCGTCGCGCTGGTGCTGCTGGCGCTGCCCGTGGGCCTGATCCTGAAGCAGCCCGACCTGGGAACCGCCCTCTTGGTGCTGTCGGCCGGGCTGTACGTGATGTTCTTTGCCGGCCTGAGCTGGCGCCTCATCGTGCCGCTGTTGTTGGTGGCCGGTTTGGCCATCACCATGCTGGTGTGGTTCAGCGAGAGCATCTGCCTGCCCGAGGTGAAGTGGCCGCTGATGCGTGCCTACCAGAAGAACCGCGTCTGCACGCTGCTCGACCCGAGCACCGATCCGTTGGGCAAGGGCTTCCACATCATCCAGGGCATGATCGCCATCGGTTCGGGCGGGCTGGACGGCAAGGGGTTCATGAAGGGCACGCAGACCCATCTCGAGTTCATTCCGGAACGTACCACCGACTTCATCTTCGCCGCCTTTGCCGAGGAGTTCGGCCTGCTGGGCTGCATCGCGCTGATGCTGGCGTTCACGCTGATGATCGTGCGCGGCCTGATGATCGCGGCCGACGCACCCACGGTGTTCACCCGCCTGGTCGCAGGGGCCATTACCTTGAGCTTCTTCACCTATGCGTTCGTCAACATGGGCATGGTCAGCGGCATCTTGCCGGTGGTCGGCGTGCCACTGCCATTCATCAGCTACGGTGGCACGGCGATGGTGACCCTGGGGCTGGGCCTGGGCATCCTGATGTCCATTTCCAAGAGCCGGCGGCTGATGCAAAGCTGATGCAAAGCTGATGCCAAGGCAGCGCATGAACATCGGCTTCACCGCCTGGCCGCCACGTTGGCGGTGATCGAACCGTCGAGCGAGCAAAGCTGGATCGGTTCGTACCGCATGCGCCGCGCGATCGACGCCAACTTCCACCCGCGGGCCCACACGGCATCAGGTGCCGGCGCCGCCCGGCTCTGGGCTCGACATCGATTCGACCCGCGCCGTCGGGGCCGGCGCCGCGCTGAAGTGCAATGTGAACCGCGCCCCGGGGCCGAAGGCCGCGCCGGCATGCTCGCTCAAGCCGTAGCGATGGCGCAGGTTGGCGTCGGCCAGGGTCACGGTCGCCGAGTGGCGAACGGCGATTTCACGCACGATCGCCAAGCCCAGGCCGGACCCATCCACATTCGTCCCCAACGCGCGATAGAACGGCGCAAACACCTGCTCACGCTCGGCCGCCGCAATGCCGGGGCCCGAGTCCTCGACCTGCAACACCACCACCTGCCCGAACGGGTCGTCGACGACGCGCACGGTGACGGTGCCCCCTGCCGGCGTGTACAGCAAGGCGTTGTCGACGAGGTTGCGTATCAACTCGCGCAACAGCACCGCATGGCCGCTGACCATCGGCCCGCCGGGGTGGCGCGACGCCGTGGGCCCGCCCAAGGCCTCGAAGCCCAGGTCGATGCGCTTTTCCAGCGCCCGCGGGACGAAGTCCCGCACCACTTCGACGGCCAGGTCGGCCAGGTTCACCGGCTGCAACAGCGTGGCTTGCTCCATGCCTTCGGCGCGCGCCATGGCCAGCAACTGGTTCACCATGTGAGCCGCGTTCTGGCTCGAGCGCGCGATTTGCCGCAACGACTTCTTCAAGGCCAGCGGGTCGCGCTCGCCGGCATCGATGTCGCGTTGCGCGAGTTCGGCTTGCATGCGCAGACCGGCCAGGGGCGTCTTCAACTGGTGGGCGGCGTCGGCCAGAAAGTGCTTCTGCGTGCTCAGCGACTGGTCCAGCCTGGCCAGCAAGTCGTTGATCGCGCGCACCAGCGGGGACACCTCTTCGGGCACCTCGCGTTCGTCGATCGCGCTGAGGTCGTTGCTGGCGCGCCGGCGAATCCGTTGTTGCAGCGCGTTGAGCGGTTCGATGCCACGCGACAGCGCCAGCCACACCAGCAACACCGCCAGCGGGAGGATCAGGAACTGCGGCAGGATCACGCCCTTGAAGATGTCGGACGCCAGGCGCGATCGCTTGCCCAGCGTCTCGGCCACCTGCACCAGGCAGGCGCCCTGGTTGGCGCCGGCGGTCAGTTCGACCCAGAGATAGGCCACGCGCACGTCGTTGTGGTCGACCACGTCGTCGCGGTAATGCACCTCGCCGGCGGGCGGGCGCAGATTGCCGACGGGAACCGACATGCTGCGGTCGCCGCTGAGGAATTCGCCACGCAGGCCCAGCACCTGGTAGTAGATGTCGTCGGCCTCATCGGTGCGCAACAGCTCCCATGCGCTGGGAGGCAGGCTGAACCGGGCCACCGGCGCGCTCTCGGGCGTGGCCTGCAAGGAAACATGCTTGGACAAAACGCGCGCTTTCTCGCCCAGTTCGCGGTCGAAGGGACCGTTGGCTATGCCCTGCGCCACCAGCCAGATCGAGGCGATGCTCAGCGGCCACAGCAGCAACAGCGGCGCCAGCAGCCAGTCGAGGATTTCGCCGAACAGCGAACGCTGTTCGTGTGGGTGCGCGAAGGGGTTCAACATGGCACGGGCAGGGTCGACGCCGGGTTCGTGCGGCCGAGGCCACCCAAGGCCTTGTCACAGTGCTTCAGACCGCAATCCTTTCCAGGCAATAGCCCAGGCCGCGCACGGTGGCAATGCGCACCGGGCCATGCTCGATCTTCTTGCGCAGACGGTGGATGTAGACCTCGATGGCGTTGTTGCTCAATTCCTCGCCCCACTCGCACAAATGCGCCACCAGTTGGTCCTTGCTGACCAGCCGGCCGGCGCGTTGCAACAGCACCTCGAGCAGGCTGATCTCACGCGCCGAGAGTTCAACCATCTGGTCGTTGAGGTAAGCCACCCGACCGGTGGCGTCGAACGTTAGCGGGCCGTGCTTGATGACGGCGGAAGCCGTACCCAGGCCGCGCCGGGTCAACGCGCGCACACGGGCCTCGAGTTCCTGGAGTGCAAACGGCTTGGCCATGTAGTCGTCGGCCCCGAGGTCCAGCCCCTGGACCCGCTGCTCGACGCTGTCGCCCGCTGTCAGGATCAGCACCGGCAAGCTGGAGCCGCGCCCACGCAATTTGCGCAGCACTTCCAGCCCATGCATCTTGGGCAGGCCGAGGTCCAGGATCAGCAGGTCAAATTCGTGCAGCGCCAGCGCCGCGTCGGCTTCGGTGCCGCTGCCCACCTGGTCCACGACGTAGCCCGCATTGCGCAGCGAGCGCAACAGGCCATCGGCCAACACTTGATCATCTTCAGCGATCAGGACGCGCATGCAGATCTCCGTGGCGACTCGGCGGGAGGTGATTTTCACTCTGGCGCTGCGGCCCAGCCACGCCGGCAGTCACGAGTGGGTTCTGGCGGCGGAGCAAAACAGCGCGTCGACCCACTGTACAAACATCCAGCTTTTGCGATAATGCGCCAAACCTTCAGGAGACCCGCATGGACGCACCCGCCAAATCCAACCCCTCGGCCCTCAACAGCGAAAAAGCCAAAGCCTTGCAAGCGGCACTGGCGCAGATCGAAAAGCAGTTCGGCAAGGGCTCCATCATGCGCCTGGGCGAAGGCGAGGTGATCGAGGACATCGAGGTCGTGTCCACCGGTTCGCTCGGGCTCGACACCGCCCTGGGCGTGGGCGGCCTGCCGCGCGGCCGGGTGGTCGAGATCTACGGCCCCGAATCCTCCGGCAAAACCACGTTGACCTTGCAGGTCATTGCCGAAATGCAAAAGCTCGGCGGCACCTGCGCCTTCATCGACGCCGAACACGCGCTCGACGCGCAGTACGCGCAAAAGCTGGGCGTCAACCTCCAGGAGCTGCTGATCAGCCAGCCCGACACCGGCGAGCAGGCGCTGGAAATCGTTGACGCGCTGGTGCGCTCCGGGTCGGTCGACCTGGTCGTGATCGACTCGGTCGCCGCGCTCACCCCCAAGGCCGAAATCGAAGGTGAAATGGGCGACTCGTTGCCCGGCCTGCAGGCCCGCCTGATGAGCCAGGCGTTGCGCAAGCTCACGGCCATCATCAAAAAGACCAACACCATGGTCATCTTCATCAACCAGATCCGCATGAAGATCGGCGTGATGTTTGGCTCGCCCGAAACCACCACCGGCGGCAACGCCCTCAAGTTCTACGCCTCGGTGCGGCTGGACATCCGCCGCATCGGCTCGATCAAGAAGGGCGAAGAGGTGATCGGCAACGAAACCAAGGTCAAAGTGGTCAAGAACAAGATCGCCCCGCCGTTCAAGACGGCAGAGTTCGACATCCTCTACGGCCTGGGCATCAGCCGCGAGGGCGAGATCATCGACATGGGCGTCGAAGCCAAGGTGCTGGAGAAGAGCGGTTCCTGGTACGCCTACAAAGGCGAGAAGATCGGCCAGGGCAAGGACAACGCGCGCGAGTTCCTCAAAGAAAACCCCGAGCTGGCGGTCGAGATCGAGAACAAGGTGCGTGAGTCGCTCGGGATCCGCCTGTTGCCCGGCGCGGAGGTGGTGGACATCAAGTTGGCCAAGGTCAAGGCCGCCAAAGAGTAGCGCATGGGCAAGGGCGTCGGCGGCGCGCCGGCGCGCTCGATCAAGGCGCGCGCGATTCAATTGTTGGCCCAGCGGGAACACAGTCGCGTCGAGTTGCGACGCAAGTTGTTCGAGGCGGCGTTGGCCGAAGACAGGCAGGCGCAAGCCGCG
>JAYSVE010000518.1:0-1639 GCA_043718725.1 Methylibium sp. | reverse complement strand
CCGCCCAGGCCTTGACCGCCACATGGCCGTTGGTCTCGGGTGCGAGCATCATCACCACCTCGCAGGCGTCGATGTCGGTCTCGATCTTCGGCATGCCGCGAGTCGCGCCTTCCGCGGTGACCAGGCCGTTGAGCTCGCCGAGTTGCCTGACTTCGGTTTGGGTGTTCCAGCCAATCCCTTTGCCGCCGTTGCCCAACTTGTCCATCAACGGGCCCAGAGCCGTGAAGCGCTTGTAGACGTTCGGGTAGTCGCGCTCGATCACGGCGATCTGCGGCGCGGTCTTGCCCGGGATCAGCTCGCACTCCCCCTTCTTCCAGTCCTTCACGTCGAACGGCTGACCCAGTTCGCCCGGCGTGTCGTGCATCAGCGGCGTGAGCACCACCTCATGCTCGACACCAAGTTGGCCGACGCAGACGTCGCTGAATTTTCTGGCGAAGCCCTTGTAGATATCCCAGTCGCTGCGCGATTGCCAGGCTGGGTCAACGGCGGTCGACAACGGATGGATGAAGGGATGCATGTCGCTGGTGTTGAGATCGTTCTTTTCGTACCAGGTGGCGGTTGGCAGCACGATGTCCGAGTACAGACAGGTCGTGCTCATGCGAAAGTCGAGCGTGACCAGCAAGTCGAGCTTGCCCTCCGGGGCTTTGGCATGCCATTTCACTTCCTCGGGCTTCGCACCGTCCGCGCCGAGGTCCTTGCCCTGCACACCGTGGGTGGCGCCCAGCAGGTGCTTGAGGAAATATTCATGACCTTTGCCCGACGAGCCGAGGATGTTGGAGCGCCAGACGAACATCACGCGCGGCCAGTTATCCGGATGGTCGGGGTCTTCGCAGCTCATCTTCAGGGAGCCGTTCTGCAGGCCCTTGACCACGTAGGCTTTCGGGTCGACGCCGGCGGCCCGCGCATCGCGCACCACCTGCAGCGGGTTGGTCTGCAGTTGCGGCGCCGACGGCAGCCAGCCCATGCGCTCGGCGCGCACGTTGTAGTCGATCATCGAGCCGCGGTACTGCTTGCCCGCTTCGCCCTGCGGCGCCAGCGGCGAGAGCACCTCTTCCATCGTCAGCTTCTCGTAGCGCCACTGGTCGGTATGCGCATAGAAGAAGCTGGTTGAGTTCATCTGGCGCGGCGGGCGTATCCAGTCGAGCGCGAACGCCAGCGCGGTCCAGCCGGTCTGCGGGCGCAGCTTTTCCTGGCCCACGTAATGCGCCCAGCCGCCGCCACTCTTGCCGATGCAGCCGCACAGCATCAACATATTGATGATGCCGCGGTAATTCATGTCGCTGTGGTACCAGTGGTTCATGCCGGCGCCGATGATCACCATCGACTTGCCCTGCGTCTTTTCCGCGTTGGCTGCGAACTCGCGCGCCACCGTGATGACCTGGTCGCGCGGGGTGCCGGTGATGCGTTCCTGCCACGCCGGCGTATAGGGCGTGTCGTCGTCGTAGCTGCTTGCGGCCTGCTCGCCGGCCAAGCCGCGCGCCATGCCGTAGTTGGCAGCCTGCAGGTCGAACACGGTGGCCACCAGCACCTCGCGTTGCGAGCCGGTGTTGCCGAGCGACAGGCGTTGCACCGGCACCGTGCGCAGCATCACGTCGTTCTGCACGTTGTTGGGGAAATGGGCGCTTTCGATGCCGCCGAA
>JAYSVE010000517.1:0-9163 GCA_043718725.1 Methylibium sp. | reverse complement strand
AGCGCCTCTCGCGGGCCGAACAACTTGCCTTCGACGAGATAGGGCTGGGCGCCCAGCAGGCCCAGGTGGCGTGTCATCTTGGTCACGCCCGAGGCTCCGGGCAACAGGCCCAGGGTCACCTCGGGCATGCCGAACTGGATCTTGGCGTCGTCGACGGCGATGCGGTGGTGGCCCACCAGCGCCAGCTCCCAGCCGCCCCCCAGCGCGGTGCCGTTGAGGCAACTGACGACCGGCTTGCCGAGGGACTCAAGGGTGCGGAAGTTCTTCTTCACGAGTTCCACACCGGCGTAGGACTGCGCCGCGTCCGCGGGTGTCAGGCGCATCACGGCCTTCAGGTCGGCGCCGGCGAAGAACGTGCTCTTGGCCGAGGCCAGCACGATGCCCCGAATCGCGTCACTGTCCTTGCGCACCTGGGCCGCGGCCTCGGTCAGGTCGCTCTGCCATTGCAGGCACATGGTGTTGACCGGCGAGCCGGGCTCGTCGAAGGTCAATGTGGCGATGCCGTCCAGCAGTTCGTAGCGGATGGTTTTCATGCGCTCAGATCCGCTCGACGATGGTCGCGATGCCCATGCCGCCGCCGACGCACAAGGTGGCCAGCCCGTAGCGCAGTTTGCGCCGGTGCAATTCGTCGATCAAGGTGTTCAGAATCATCGCGCCGGTGGCACCCAGCGGGTGGCCCATCGCGATGGCGCCGCCGTTGACGTTGACCTTGTCGTGCGGCACGCCCATCTCCTTCATGAAGCGCATCGGCACGGCGGCGAAGGCCTCGTTGACTTCGAACAGGTCGATGTCGTCGATGCTCAACCCCGCCTTGGCAAGCGCCTTGCGCGCCGCCGGCATTGGCCCGGTCAACATGATGGTCGGGTCGGCGCCGCTCAGCGCCGCGCTGACGATGCGCGCCCGCGGCGTGAAGCCGTGGGTCTTGCCGGCGGCCTCCGAACCGATGAGGATCGCCGCCGCGCCGTCGACGATGCCCGACGAATTGCCGGCGTGGTGCACATGGTGAATGCGTTCCACCTGCGGGTAGCGTGTCAGCGCCACCTGGTCGAAGCCCATCGCGCCCATTTGCTCGAAGGCCGGCTTCAACGCGGCCAGGCCTTGCATCGTGGTGTGCGGCTTGATGAACTCGTCGAAGCCCAGGATGGTCTGGTCCAGAGCGTCCTTCACCGGCACCACCGAGCCGGCGAAGTAGCCGCCCTCGCGCGCCTGGGCCGCACGTTGCTGCGACACGAGAGCGAAGCCATCGACGTCGTCGCGGCCGAAGCCTTCCAGCGTCGCGATCAGGTCGGCGCCGATGCCTTGCGGCACGAACGCGGTGGCCGAATTCGTCTCCGGGTCGTGCGCCCAGGCGCCGGAGTCCGCTCCGATCGGCACGCGGCTCATGCTCTCCACACCGCCGGCCACGACCAGGTCTTCCCAGCCCGAGCGCACCTTCTGCGCCGCCAGGTTCACCGCCTCCAGGCCGGAGGCGCAAAAGCGGTTGATCTGCACGCCCGAGCAGCGGAAGTCCCAGCCCGCGCGCAGGGCAGCCACCTTGGCGATCACCGAGCCTTGCTCGCCCACCGGCGACACCACGCCCATCACCACGTCGTCGACCTGCGCGGTGTCGAAATCGTTGCGCCGCTGCAGCTCGCGCAGCACGCCGGCCAGCAGGTTGATGGGCTTGACCTCGTGCAGGCTGCCGTCTTTCTTGCCCTTGCCGCGCGGGGTTCGAATGGCATCGAAAACAAAGGCTTCGGTCATGGCGGTGCTCCTGAAATGCGCGCGGTGCGGGGGCCGGGAAGGATGCGTGGCAGTATAGGCATCGCACCCAGCCCGAGCATTTCGACATTTACCCCCGTTGAGGCCATCGATGATCGAACGCACTCTCTTCACGTCGGACCACGAAGCCTTTCGCGACAGCTTTCGCCGCTTCATGGAGCGTGAGATCGCCCCTTTCCACGCCCAATGGGAAGAGCAGGGCTTTGTCGACCGCGAGGTCTGGCGCAAGGCCGGCGCCCATGGTTTCTTGTGCATGACCATGCCCGAGGACTACGGCGGCGCCGGAGCCGACAAGCTGTACGCGGTGGCGCAGATGGAAGAGCTGGCGCGCGGCGGCTTCAGCGGCATCGGCTACGCGCTGCACAACGAAATCGTCGCGCCCTACCTGCTGCACTACGGCAGCGAGGTGCAAAAGAAGAAGTACCTGCCGATGATGGCCAGCGGCGCGACGATCGGCGCCATCGCGATGAGCGAGCCCGCCGCCGGCTCCGACCTGCAGGGCGTCAAGAGCACGGCGATCTTGAAAGGCGACCACTACCTGCTCAACGGCTCCAAGACCTTCATCACCAACGGCTGGCACGCCGACCTGGTGATCGTGGTTGCCAAAACAGACCCGGCCGCCGGCGCCAAGGGCACCAGCCTGTTGCTGGTCGAGCGCGGCATGCCCGGCTTCGAAACCGGCAAGCGCCTCAAGAAGATCGGCCTGAAGGCGCAAGACACGTCCGAGCTGTTCTTCAACGACGTGAAGGTGCCGCTGGCCAACCTGCTGGGGCCGCTGAACCGCGGCTTCGTCTGCCTGATGGAGCAACTGCCCTGGGAGCGCATGCAGATCGCCATCGGCGCGGCCGCCAAGGCGCAGGCGGCGATCGACTGGACCCTGGCCTACGTAAAAGACCGCAAGGTGTTCGGCCAGCCGGTGGCGAACTACCAGAACACCCGCTTCAAGCTGGCCGAGATGCAGACCGAGGTGCAGATCGCGCGGGTGTTCGTCGACAAGTGCATCGCCCTGCTGATGAACCAGCAGCTCGATACCGCCACCGCCTCGATGGCAAAGTACTGGGTCACCGACCTGGAGAACAAGGTCATCGACGAGTGCGTGCAGCTGTTCGGCGGCTACGGCTACATGTGGGAGTACCCGATCGCGCGCGCGTTCGTGGACGCGCGCGTGCAGCGCATCTACGGCGGCACCAACGAGATCATGAAAGAAGTGATCAGCCGCTCGATGGGCATGAGCGGGCGTGACCACTGAGCCCGCGGGGAAGCTGCCTCATGGGACCCCTCAACGGATTGCGCATCATCGAACTCGCCGGCATCGGCCCCGGCCCGATGTGCGCCATGCTGCTGGCCGACCTGGGCGCCGACGTGGTGCGCATCGACCGCGTCGAGCCCAGCGGCCTGGGCGTGGCGATGGAGGCGCGCTTCAACGTCAACGGGCGCAACCGGCGCTCGGTGGCGCTGGACCTCAAGTCCGCCGCCGGCCGCGACGCGGTGCTGCGGTTGCTCGCCACGGCGGACATGCTGATCGAAGGCTTTCGCCCCGGCGTCGCCGAGCGGCTGGGCCTGGGGCCGCTGGACTGCCACGCCCGCAACCCCGCGCTGATCTACGGCCGCATGACGGGCTTCGGCCAGACCGGGCCGCTGGCGGGCGCGGCCGGCCATGACCTGAACTACATCGCGCTGACCGGCGCCTTGCACGCCATCGGCCCGGCGGGCGGCAAGCCGGTGCCGCCGCTGAACCTGGTGGGTGACTACGGCGGCGGCGCGTTGTACCTGGCGCTGGGGTTGCTGGCGGCGCTGCACGAGCGCAAGACCTCCGGCCTGGGGCAGGTGGTCGACGCGGCGATGGTCGACGGGGCGGCCTCGCTGATGGCGATCTTCTACGGCCTGTCGGCCGGCGGCAGTTGGGGCCAGCCACGCGGCGAGAACCTGCTCGACGGCGGCGCGCCGTTCTACGCCACCTATGAAACCGCGGACGGCCGCTACTGTGCCATCGGCGCGCTGGAGCCCAAGTTCTTTGCCGAACTGGCTGCGCGCATCGGCCTCGATGAGCGGTTCGTGAAACGCCAGTATGACCGCCGGCTGTGGCCCGAGATGCGCGAGGCCATCGCCGACATCATCCAGACCCGTTCGCGCGACGAATGGTGCGCGCTGCTCGAAGGCACCGACGCGTGTTTCGCGCCGGTGCTTTCGATCGCCGAGGCGCCGCTGCATGCCCACGCCAGGAGCCGCGGCGCCTTCATCGAGATCGATGGCGTGGTGCAGCCCGCCGCCGCGCCGCGCTTTGGCCGCAGCACGCCGGACGCACCGCGCCCCAACCCGGCGGTGGGCCAGCACACCGATGAGGTGCTGGCCGAGGCGGGCTTCACGCGTGCCGAGATCGACGCCCTGGTTGGCGCCGCCCGGGCCTGAGATTCACAACGGTTCACTCCAGGAAAGCAAGATGCCAATCAGAACCCGATGCACAACCCCATGGCGCCGCCTGGCGGCCCTGCTGGTGTTGGCGCTGCCGCTGGGCGCCGCCGCCTACATCACCGACATCAAGGTCGACAGCGTCAAGCCATTTGCCGACGGCGCCGCCTTCGGCGAAGCGGGCGCCTACGAACGCGTCACCGGCACGGCGCGCGGCGAACTCGACCCCGCCGACGCGCGCAACCGCGCCATCGTCAACCTCGACAAGGCGCCGCGCAACGCGGCCGGCAATGTCGAATACGTGGTCGACTTCGATCTGCTGCGCCCGGTCAAGGGCGGCAACCGCAAGATGCTGTTCGACGTGACCAACCGCGGCCGCAAGTTCGTGCTGCACTGGCTGCTCGACGGTGCCGGCCCCAGCGCCAACAACCCGCTGAACGCTGCCGACGCCGGCAATGCGTTGTTGCTGCGCCAGGGCTGGACGATCGCCTGGTCGGGCTGGGACCCCGACGCGCCCAAGGCCAACCACGGCATGAGCATCACGGTGCCGGAGGCCAGGATCGGCGCCAACGCCATCGTGCGCAGGGTTCGCGACGAGCTGGTGTCGGCCACGCGCGGGCCGGTGGCGCAGGAGTTCAAGCTGGCGTTCGAGGCCGCGTCGTTGTCCAAGGCCGATGCGCGGCTGACCGTGCGGCGCAAGGAGGGCGATGCACGCGTCGAGGTCCCCGCGGCCGAGTGGGAGTTTGTCGATGCCCGCACGGTGCGCCTGCTGACGCCGGGCCAGGCCCGCCAAGGCCCGGCGCTGGGCTCGCTGTATGAACTGCACTACCCGGCGCGCGACCCCAAGGTGCTGGGCATCGGCTTTGCCGCGACGCGCGACCTGGTGTCCTTCTTTCGCTATGAGGCCGAAACGCCGGCCAAGACGCCCAACCCCGTCGGCGCGGGCATCAAGTCGGTGTTGGCGCTGGGCATCTCGCAAAGCGGGCGCTACCTGCGCGACCACATCGGTCAGGGCTTCAACCAGGACGAAGGCAAGCGCCGGGTGTTCGACGGCGTGCTCGCCCACATCTCGGGTGTCGGACGGGTGTTCCTGAACGACGAGTTCGGCCAGCCGGCGCGCACCAACACCCAGCATGAAGACCACCTGTACCCGGAGAACGCGTTCCCGTTTTCGAGCGCCAGCATGACCGACCCGGTGACGACCCGATCGGGCGCGCTGCTGCGCGGCGACGGCTTCGACCCGCTGCTGATGGAGGTCAACACCTCCACCGAATACTGGCAAAAGGGCGCGTCGCTGCTGCACACCGACCCGCTGGGCACGCGCGACGTGGCCTTGCCCGCCGGCGCGCGCGTCTACCTGGTGGCCGGCACGCAGCACGCCGGGCGCGTCGGCCTGACGACCGCGCGCGGCCCGTGCTGGAACGAGCGCAACCCGCACAACCCGGCGCCGGCCTTGCGCGCCTTGTTCGTTGCGCTGGACCAATGGGTCAGCGACGGCACGGCGCCGCCGGCGTCCAACGTGCCCACACTGGCCGGCAAGACGCTGGTGGCGCCCGACAACGCGGCCTTCCCCAAGCTGCACGACTTCGGCGTGGCGCGCCAGGCCAACGAGCTGGTCTGGTTCGGCGACTGGGTCAACCCCAAGCCGCACGTGGGTCCGCGCTATGTGCCGCTGGTGTCGGCGGTCGACGCCGACGGCAACGAAGTCGCGGGCATCCGCCTGCCCGACATCGCCGCGCCGCTGGCCACCCACACCGGCTGGAACCTGTACAAGGACCCGTTCCCCGAGGGCGAGCTGTGCGACCGCGACGGCAGCCACAGCGCCTTTGCCGCCACCCGTGCCGAGCGCGACAAAGCGGGCGACCCGCGCCTGTCCATCGAGGAGCGCTACCCCACGCATGCCGACTATGTCGGCAAGGTCACGGCCGCCGCCGATCGGCTGGTCGCCGCGCGCCTGCTGCTGAGTGAAGACGCGGCGGCCTATGTTGCACGCGCCCACGGCGAGGCGGTGAGCAAGCGCTTCGGGAAGTGACAGCCGCCAGTGGCTCGCTCAAATGGCCAGCTGCAATTGCCGGCCCGCCGCGTCGCCCAGGTGCGGCCCCTGGCGCTGGGCCGCGGCGGCGGACTGGGCGACGTAGCCGCGTGTGGCCAGGTTCCAGCCCTCGGTGGCCTGGGCGTTGCTGAGCTGGTTCACCACACCGGTGCCGAGCTTCCTGGCGGTGGCGCGCTTGACGACAGCCTCGCATTGCGCCGCCGTCAACAGCCGTGCAAACGCGGCCCAGCGGCGCTGCACCAGGGTGTTGCGCCAGGCATCTTCGACGGCCCAGCGCGCCTCATGCGGGGCGATGTTGCGGCCGGCCTCCAGCACCCGCGGCAGCAGCGCGTGGAAGAAGTCCCGGAACGCGCGTTGCGCCGGCTTGCCCGGCACCAGCACCTCGATCCGGCCGACCCGCTGGCTCCAGCCGGGCACCAGCAACTGCCGGCTGACAAAGGCCTGCAGCGCCTGGGCCGGGTTGAACAGCCGCAAGCGGTTCGGTGGCAGCACCAGCAGCGGCAGCGCGCACGCCTCGTCGTGCGCCAGGGGCTCGACAAAACTGCACAGCACGGCGACACGGGCCCACTGCGCGGCGGTCAGGCCGCCCATGCCGCCGAGCGCGCCGGCCTCGACTTGCTTGACGAACCGGATCGCGTCGCGAAACCCGTGCCCGGCCTTCGCGAGGTTGGCCTGGGTGCTCATCACCGCCAGGTTGCCGGCGGCATAGCCGGCGTCGTTGCGCACCCGGTCGATTGAGGGCCCCGAGGGGGGCGAGGGAACTTGGGGCGGCCCGGCGTTTCCTTGCGACGCATCGCTGTTCTCCGGCGTGGCCATGCTGAGCGCGGCGCGGGTGATCGGGCAGTGGCTCACGTCCAACTGGGCCAGGTGGTTCGGCGTGACCTGGACCAGCTCCACACTGCGCCCGCGCAGCCAGGCGTGCAGGCGCAACTGCAGCCACTTGCGCACCGCGCGGGTGGGCTCCAGCGTGCGCAGGCCGAAGGTGGCCTGGCCCGCCAGCAGGCCGTCGCGCAGCGGCGAGAGCGCCTGCGCAAAGGCTTCGGGCGGGCAGACCCGGTGGTGGGCATAGTCCCAGCCCAGCTCGAAGCCGATTCGGTCGAGCGCGGTGATGGTGGGGGCGGGGCACATTTGGGCGGTGGTCATGGCGGGCTCCGTGCGGGGTGGCGCGGCGTCGGGGTTCCGGCGCTTGGGGCCAGTATCGCGAGCCGCTGGCTCATGGCGTGAGCCAGGTCCGGCGGGTCGCGAAATATTCGCATCGGGTAAGCTCCAGGCCGATGGCTCATCTGCTGAGCCATCGATGTGATAGGGGAAAAAACCTTGGACCGTACCGAACGCTTCTACAAGATCGAGCTGCTGCTGCGCAGCCGCGGCCGCATCAGCTTTACCGCGCTGCGCGACGAACTGGGCATCTCGCCCGCCACGCTCAAGCGCGACCTGCAGTTCCTGCGCGACCGCATGAGCGCGCCCATCGTCTACAGCGCCATGGACGGCGGCTACCACCTGGCCGAGTCGGCACAGGGCGGCGACAAGTCCGCCCAGCACGAACTGCCGGGCCTGTGGTTCAGCGAGAACGAAATCCACGCCATGCTGACCATGCACAGCCTGCTCGCCGGGCTGGACGACGACGGCGTGCTGGCGCGCCACCTGCAACCGATGCTCGACAAGCTCCAGGGCATGCTGGGCACCGACGCGGCCCAGGCGCGCGAGCTGATGCGCCGCATCAAGGTCATCGGCACCGCGCGCCGGCGCGTGCCCAGCCAGCACTTCGAGTTGCTGGGCGGCGCGCTGGTGCGGCGCAAACGCGTCTGGCTGCGCTACTTCAAGCGCAGCGACCGCTCGCTGAGCGAGCGCGAGGTCTCGCCGCAGCGGCTGGTCAACTACCGCAACACCTGGTACCTGGACGCCTGGTGCCATTCGAGCGAAGGGCTGCGCCGCTTTGCGCTGGATGCGATGCGCGCGGCGCGGGCGCTGGACAGCAAGGCGCGCAACGTCGCGGTGCGCGACCTGGAGGCCGCGCTCGATTCAGGTTATGGCATCTACGGCGGCGGCACCGCCAAGGTCCAGTGGGCCACGCTGGTGTTCAACGAGGACGCGGCGCAATGGGTGGCCAATGAAGAGTGGCACCCGCAGCAAAAGGCGCGCTGGTTGGGCGATGGCCGGTACGAGCTGCAGGTGCCCTACGGCGAGGCGACCGAGCTGGCGATGGACATCCTGCGCCACGGTGACAGCGTGCTCGTGACCGGCGACAAGGCCCTGGCGGCGCGCATTCGCGCCAGCCTGGCGAGTGCGCTGGCGCAATATGCGCCAAGATAGTCGGCCGAATCGGGCCGCGGCCCGACCCCGTCATTCAGCAAGGAGCAGCGCATGAAAGCAAGCTGGAACGGCGCCACCATCGCCGAAAGCGACGACACCGTGGTCGTCGAAGGCAACCACTACTTTCCCGAAGCCAGCCTGAAGCGCGAGTACGTGACTTTCAGCAACCACCGCAGCAGTTGTCCGTGGAAGGGCCAGGCCCACTACCACAGCCTGTTCGTCAACGGCGACATGAACGAGAACGCGGTCTGGTACTACCCCGAGCCCAGCGAAGCGGCGCGCGAGATCAAGGGCCGCGTGGCGTTCTGGAAGGGCGTGAAGGTCGAGTAGGGCGGCCCCTTCGGGGCGCGCGGCCGGAGGTCGATGACGTCCGGCCGTATGGACTGCCAGGCCGGGCCCCAACCGGGCGCGTGGGCCAATCGGGTGATCCGCGCCGCACCCGGCGCGCCGCGCGGCGTCGCCGGGCCGGGCCTTGCGCTTTCAGACGCCGAGCAGCTTCTTGGCGTCGCCCAGCGCCTTCATGGCATCGTCGTGCTTGCCGGCCTTGTGCGCGGTTTCGCCCTCGGCACGCAGGGCCTTCACCTTGGCGGCATCGCCCTCGCTGAGGGTCGGGCTGGTCGCCAGTTT
>JAYSVE010000516.1:0-3836 GCA_043718725.1 Methylibium sp. | reverse complement strand
TCGCCGTCATCCACTCCATCAGCCTTCCGCCGGGTGACTATGGTGGCGACGCGATCGAACGGCTGTTTACCAATTGCCTCGACTGGGACGCTCATCCTTACTACGACAAGATTCGTGGCCTGCGGGTGTCATCCCATTTTCTGATCCACCGCAGCGGCGACCTGCGGCAGTTTGTGTCTTGTGAAGAGCGCGCCTGGCACGCAGGGGTCTCCGCGTGGCGCGGGCGTCCCGACTGCAATGACTTTTCGGTGGGGATAGAACTGGAAGGGCTTGAAGGCGAGAGATTCGAAGTTGCCCAGTATCGCGAGCTGGTGTTGCTTTTGCGTGATCTGTGCGTGCGATACGGGCTGACGGAGGTGGCCGGGCACGAGCATGTGGCGCCTGGCCGCAAGCAAGATCCTGGGGGTGGTTTCGAATGGCGGACGTTGATCGATGCGCTGGGCTGGTCGCCGCAAGGGTTCCCTGAGGCCGTCGTGCAACGCGGCGGACGCGGACTCGCACGGACATGAGCTCGCCAATCTGAAACACACTACATCTAGTGCTTGATTGGAACGCAGACCCCAGATATAGTGTCCGCTCCTGCAAAGGACCCAACGATGAGATGGCTGGAAGTGAGCGCTGGGCCCAGCCGTTGATTTCAATGTGATAACGCCAGCGGCCATGCGTGCAAACGACATACGACGATGCTGCGAGCCGAACAGGGCCAAGGCTCAAGGCGCTGGAAGGAACGAACGACTTGCGGTGCACTTGTGCACCTTGATCCTTCGCAAACTTCGAACTTCATCAATAACGTAGTGGGCGTCAACGCAATGCTCGCTCGCCCCGGGCTTCATTGCACTTGTCCGGCGCCGCGGATGCCAGATGCCAGATGCCAGATGCGACACCTGAACAGAAAAATAGGGGGAATTCATGCAAACCGTTATCGATCCGATCTTGAGCAAGGTCACCACCTTGCGACCTGTGATACCGGCAGCGGCCACGCCTTCCGTCTACCAGGGTTACCAGATCCTGCGCCGCAATGGCGCTGTGGTGGCGTTCGAGCCGAACAAAATTGCAGTGGCACTGATGAAGGCCTTTTTGGCGGTGCATGGCACACAAGGCGCGGCCTCGGCCAGCGTGCGCGAGACGGTCGATGGTCTGACTGAAATTGTGGTGCGAGCCCTGCTGCGGTCGCGCCCGGGAGGCGGAACGTTCCATATTGAGGACGTGCAAGACCAAGTTGAGTTGGGCCTGATGCGCGGCAGCCACCACGAGGTCGCGCGGGCCTATGTGCTGTACCGGGAGCGTCGCGCGCAAGAGCGCGCCAAGCAGATTCAACCCCACCCCACCACCGCTTCGGTCTTGATGGTCACCGACCGTGGCCAGCGCGTCCCGTTGGACCTGGCCCGGTTGCAGGTTGTCTTCGATTCAGCCTGTGCCGGATTGGGCGCCGACGTCAAGGCCCAGCCCATCATGGCCGAAACCCAGCGCAATCTCTACGACGGGGTACCCATTGATGAGGTGCACAAGGCCGCCATTCTTGCCGCGCGCACGTTGATCGAAAAGGATCCTGGTTATTCGCGTGCCACGGCGCGACTGCTGCTCCACACGATTCGGCGCGAAGTTCTGGGCGAAGAGGTGTTGCAGGCCGACATGCACACGCGTTACGCCGAGTACTTCCCTGGCTTCATTAAAACAGGCGTGCAGGCCGAATTGCTGGACGAACGGCTGTTGCAGTTCGACATGGTGAAGCTGGGTGCTGCGCTCAAGGCCGAGCGCGATTTGCAGTTCGACTACCTTGGCCTGCAGACCTTGTACGACCGGTATTTCATTCACCTGGACGAGGTTCGGATTGAATTGCCGCAGTCTTTCTTCATGCGCGTGGCCATGGGACTGGCGCTCGGCGAGATCGACCGCGAAGCTCGCGCGATCGAGTTCTATGAGGTGTTGTCCACTTTCGACTTCATGAGCAGCACGCCAACGCTGTTCAACGCGGGAACGCGCCGCTCGCAATTGTCGAGTTGCTACCTCACGACGGTCGCCGACGACCTTGACGGCATCTACGAAGCGCTCAAGGAGAACGCGCTGCTGTCCAAATTTGCCGGGGGCCTGGGCAACGACTGGACCAATGTGCGCGCCTTGGGCAGCCACATCAAGGGCACCAATGGCAAGAGCCAGGGCGTCGTGCCCTTCCTGAAGGTCGTCAACGACACCGCGGTGGCTGTCAATCAGGGGGGCAAGCGCAAGGGCGCGGTGTGCGCGTACCTGGAGTCCTGGCACCTCGACCTTGAAGAGTTTCTGGAACTGCGCAAGAACACGGGCGACGATCGGCGGCGCACGCCGGACATGAACACGGCGAATTGGATTCCGGACCTGTTCATGAAACGCGTCATGGAGGGCGGTGACTGGACCTTGTTTTCTCCCAGCACCTGCCCCGACTTGCACGACAAGTTCGGAAAGTCCTTTGAAGCAGCCTACACCGCCTATGAAGACAAGGCCGCGCGTGGCGAGATCAAGCTGTTCAAGACCATGCGCGCCAGCGATCTGTGGCGCAAGATGCTGTCGATGCTGTTCGAAACCGGCCACCCTTGGATCACCTTCAAGGACGCCTGCAATGTGCGCTCGCCGCAGCAGCATGTTGGCGTGGTTCATTCGAGCAATCTGTGCACCGAGATCACTCTGAACACAAGCGACACCGAAATCGCGGTGTGCAATCTCGGGTCGGTGAACCTGGTGCATCACCTGAAGGCCGTTGACGGAGCGGTGCAGATCGATCACGACAAACTCAAGCGCACCATCTCGACGGCGATGCGCATGCTGGACAACGTGATCGACATCAACTATTACGCGGTCAAGAAGGCGCGTGACTCAAATCTGCGCCACCGCCCGGTCGGGCTCGGAATAATGGGCTTTCAGGACGCGCTGTACGAACTGGGCGTTCCGTATGCCTCGGACGCAGCCGTCGAGTTTGCCGACCGTTCGATGGAGTCGGTGTGCTATCACGCCTATTGGGCGTCGACGGATCTGGCTGCCGAGCGTGGCCGGTATTCGAGTTATCGCGGTTCGTTGTGGGACCGGGGGATTTTGCCGATCGACTCGCTCGATCTGCTGGCGCAGCAGCGCGGCGGCTATGTCGAGGTCGATCGCAGCGTCTCCCTCGATTGGGATGCCTTGCGTCAGCGCATTGCGCAGCATGGCATGCGCAATTCCAACTGTGTGGCCATTGCTCCGACCGCCACCATCTCCAACATCATCGGCGTCAGCGCGTCGATCGAACCATCGTTTGGCAACCTGTCGGTCAAGTCCAATTTGTCAGGCGAATTCACCGTCGTCAACGAGTACCTCGTGCGAGACCTGAAGAAACTGGGTCTCTGGGACGACGTGATGGTGATGGACATCAAGCACTACGATGGCTCGCTGCGCCGAATCGACCGCGTGCCGCAGGAGTTGAAGGCGCTGTACGCCACAGCGTTCGAGATAGAAACGCAATGGCTTGTTGAAGCAGCGGCGCGTCGACAAAAGTGGATTGACCAGGCCCAGTCGCTCAACATTTACATCGCCGGCGTGTCGGGCAAAAAGCTCGACGAAACGTACAAACTGGCATGGTTGCGCGGCCTGAAAACCACCTATTACTTGCGCACCGTCGGCGCGACCCATGCCGAGAAGTCGACCGTGAAGGCAGGGCACATGAACTCGGTCTCGCATACCAGCGCCGGTTCCGGGACGAGCGCGAATGTCGTCGGCTCATCGGCCGCTGTGAGCATGAAGGAAGGTGGTGCCGATTCTGGTTATGGAAGCGACGTCAAGTTCTGCGCCATCGACGACCCCGGCTGCGAAGCCTGCCAGTAAATATCGGG
>JAYSVE010000515.1:0-1643 GCA_043718725.1 Methylibium sp. | reverse complement strand
ATGTGCTGTACGGGTTCTTCGAGCCGCGCACGCAGGCCACGATCGACCTGGTCCTGTACATCCTGTTCTTCATTCCCGGCGTGTTCGCGCTGACCTATGCGGGGTATTACTTCGCGGCGGAGTCCTGGGCCGTCAACGAGCACTCCAGCATCACCGCCAGTGGCCCGCCGATCTATCCGTTCAAGATGATCTTGCCGCTGGCCGGCGCTTTCCTGCTGCTGCAGGGCATCGTCGAAATCATCCGCTGCGTGATCTGCATCCGCCAGGGTGCGTGGCCCTCGCGCGAGCACGACGTCGAGGAGGTCGACGTCGACAAGCTCAAGGAGATGGTGCACGTGAAGGACGAAGACATCGACAGGCTCGACCAGTTCGTCGTGCGCCAAGGGAGCACGAAATGAGAATCCGCAAGGAACTGTGGTTCGGTTTTTCGCTGATGGCGATCATCCTCACCACCGTGGTGATCTTCACGCCGTGGGCCAGTTTCGCCGACGGCCAGCTGAGCCGCGAAGATCTCGGCGCCCTCGGGCTGCTGATGCTGGGGCTGATTGTCGTGGCCATCATGCTGGGCTTTCCGACCGCGTTCACGCTGATGGGCATGGGCGTGTTCTTCGGCTGGATCGCGTACCGCGCGGTGAACCCGGAACTGGCCACGCAGCAGATCCTCGACCTGATGGTGCAGCGCGCCTATTCGGTGATGTCCAACGACGTGCTGATCGCGATTCCACTGTTCGTCTTCATGGGCTACCTGGTCGAGCGCGCCAACCTGATCGAAAAGCTCTTCAAGAGCCTGCACCTGTCGCTGGCGCGCGTGCCCGGGGCGCTGGCCGTCGCCACCATCGTCACCTGCGCGATCTTCGCCACCGCCACCGGCATCGTCGGCGCGGTGGTCACGCTGATGGGGCTGCTGGCGCTGCCGGCCATGCTGCGCGCCGGCTACGACATCAAGCTGGCGGCCGGCGCGATCACCGCGGGCGGCTGTCTGGGCATCCTGATCCCGCCGTCGGTGCTGTTGATCGTCTACGGCGCCACCGCGGGGGTCTCCGTCGTCAAGCTCTACGCCGGCGCGTTCTTCCCCGGGATCATGCTGGCCGGCCTGTACGTCGGCTACGTCATCATCGTCGCCAAATGGAAGCCGCACCTGGCGCCGCCGCTGGCGGAAAGTGAACGCCGGGTACCGCTGCCGCCGCTGTCGCAGACCTTGAGCGCGCGCGGCAACAATGCGCTGACCGGCCTGTTCGGCGGCCTGCGCGTTCCTTCGTTGCCCAAGCGGCTGGTGGCGACGCAGTTGTTGGTTTCGTTGCTGCCGGCCATTTCCATCATCGCGCTGCTGGTGCTGATGTACAGCGCGACGACGTCGCCCAAGGCCACGGTCGACACGACCGGTCTGGTTCAATCCGGCGGCTCGTTTGCCGCCAGCGACGACAAGCCCGCGGAAACCTCGGGATTGCAGGAACCCCCCAGGGAATCGGGCGGGCTGCAGGAGCCTCCAAAGGAAGGCGCCGACCTCAAAGAGCCGGTCGCCGCGGGCAGCCCGGCGTCCGGCCTGGCGGCGCCGGCCACGGCCACGGCCACGGCCACGGCCAAGCCCGCGGCGGCTGATGCCGCGGCGCCGGCCCAGCGCGTCCCGGCACCCACCTGGTATT
>JAYSVE010000514.1:0-1644 GCA_043718725.1 Methylibium sp. | reverse complement strand
TGCCGGCCGCCAAGCAGCTTGAGCGCCATCGTCCGGTCTTCCAGTTCGGGCCCGCCGTCGTAGCGGGTGTAGCGGTAGATGGCGGTGGTGACCACGTCAAACATCGGCGCCAGCCGGATGTCGGTCTCGTCGCTGTAAAGCACGCCGTAGTTCTTCAAGTGACCGTCGCCGTTGCGCACCATCACCGTGAAGGCCACCTGCTCGAAGAAGCGGGCCAGGTTCTCGGCCGGCAGCCGCAGCATCTTCAGCACATCGGCGATGCGGGCATAGCTGCTTTGGTATTTGCGGTCCGACAGCACATCGCGCACGCGCAGGCCCATCAGTGACGCGATGTCCTCGAAGCCCAGGCGCTGGCCTTTTTCGTCGATGTCGAAGCGGTCGATCACCAGCATCTGCCCGTCGTCCGACAGATCGAAGCCCGGTGTCTGGATGCCGGCCTGGCGGGCAGCCGTCAGGCACAAAAACTCATTCGCCGCCAGGCCGGGGTAGGCCTCTGACCCGGCCTTGACGATCAGCGTCGGGATCGGGATCGTGGGCCGATCCGGCACCATGATCTTGGGCTGCATGCCGGCAATGCCGGCGCCGGTGCTCAGGTAGGCCTGCACCAGATCGTCGAACACCCGGGGCGTGTAGCGCGTGGCCAGCAAAGCCTGGCGTGACATCAGCGCAGGCGGCGCCGGTGCTGCCCGATCTGCCAGGCTGAAACCCAGGCGGCCGATGCCGTTGCGGCCCACCAGCGCCAGCAAATGCATGGCCGACAGCGCCTGCTTGGGGTAGCGCTGCCGCAGGCGCATGAACAGGTCGCCTTCCGGCAGGTTCTGGTCCATCACCGGGAACAAGTCGCCGTCCTGGTAGGTGGGCGTTTGCGGCGGCATCAGCAGGGCCAGGCTGGGCTGCGTGATGTCGGCGTCAAGGTAGCGGAACTCGTAGACCGAGTGGCGCAGCAACTGGCCACGCATGGCGCCGGCGATCTCCACCTGCAATTGGCGGATGCGCTCAGGCAGCATCATTGCGCTCGCTGTGCTCGTCGCCTTCATCGTCGGCGTCGGCCGCAAAGCGCTGCTGCATCTCTTGCAGCGTCGGCAGGACGGTGCGCTCCAGGCGCAGCGCCAGGCCCATGCTGGCCAGGATGTCCATCAGCGAGGCCACCGTGACATCCTGGCCGCGCTCCAGGCGGTTCAACACATCCCGGCTGCGGCCGGACAGGCGGGCGATGTCGGTGGTCTTGAGCCGCGCCGCCCTGCGTGCGGTCTTGATGGCCCGGCCTAGATCAGCGGGCAGCCTAATAATGTCCTGCATAAAGGACATTATTGGAAAAGTTTTATATTTTGTCCAGATTTGAGGACAAATTTTTCCACCTCAAACACCCCTTGTGGCTGCGCGTGCCCTCCGGGAAGATCACCAGCGAGTCGCCGTTGCGCAGCGCGTCCATCAGGGGCTCCAGCGGGTCTTGGCGTCGGTACGCGTGCGTGAGACATACACCGCGTTGAACACCTCGCGGGTGATCCAGTGCTTGAAGCGGCCGGACGTCCAGTAGTCGCGCGCGGCGATCAGCGGGTGCTGGCGTGCAGATCGCGCGGCAGCGCCGCCCAGATCAGCACCCAGTCGAGGTGGCGCTGGTGGTTGGCAAAAGATGCGCGCTGG
>JAYSVE010000513.1:0-3838 GCA_043718725.1 Methylibium sp. | reverse complement strand
CGACGTGGATCCGCGCTGCCGCATTCGTGGTCATGCCGGCCCCGTGTTCACTGCCCCGGTGCGGTCCGCGGCCCGGTGTTCAGGACCAGGTCGATGCGCCGGCGCAGGCGTGCGGCTTGCGCCAATTCACCGGCCGCTTCGGCCCGCTGGGCCTGCACATCCAGCCACGCCGCCAGGGGCCGGCTCCAGCCCTGTGCCGAGGCGGTGTCGGCCGCCAGCCCAAACACCGCCGGCTGGGCCCGGCCGGTGCGCAGCAGCACGCCCGCGGCGACGAGGCGCGCCAGCGGGTCGGGCAGCGCGCTGAGCGACTCGGCGGCGCCGTTGCCCGCCGCCGCCTCGCGGTGGCCGGCGGGCAGCAGCGCCGCGTCCGCCGCCGAGGCCGTGCCCGCCAGGTACCGGGCATAGGCGCGCTCTGGCGCCGGCGCATCCTGCGCCAGTGCCGCATACGCCGGGCAGTCGTCGAACACCAGGCTGGCGACGCGGGCGGCGCAGCGTGTCAGCTCCACCCGCGCCAACAGGTCGGCCCGGCCGGTGCGCGCCACGTCGGCGCGGGCGCGGCTGAACTCCAGCACCTCGAGCCGGTTGTTGCCCGCCAGGTAAGCCGCCGTGGCGCGTTCCAGCGAGGCCTTGGCGTTCATCTGCCAATCGGGTGGTGGTGGCGTGCTGCCGCAGGCGGCCAGCAACACCAGGACCGGGAACGCGGCGAACGAACGACGCGCGGTCGTCCGGCCACCGGCGCGAAACCACAGGCTCATGGCAGCTTGATCTCGGTGTCGCGCTTGAACGGCCACTTGCGATTCACTTCGTTGACCAGTTGCTCGACCTTGCGCAGGCTGGCTTCGACCTCGGCGCGCAGCGAGCCGAGGTCGACCGTGGCTTCGCGGGTGTTGGTGGCGATGCCCTGGGCCTCGACCAGCAAGGCGTCGACCTTCTTCAGGCTCATGCGCGCGTCGGTGAGCAGCGCGTTGAGCTGCACCACCGTGGCCTGCGCGTCCTTCATCACGCCGCGTTCGCCGAACACCTGCGTGTCGGCCTTGGCGACCAGGCCGTCGGCCTTGCCGGCCAGGCCATCGGCCTTCAACACCAGCCGGTCCAGGCGCGCCAGCAAAACGTTGGTGCGGTCCAGCGTGACCGCGATCTTCGCGGCCTCCTTGTCGTCGCCCAGCAGCACGCCGAGCGCGCCGCGCGGCCCGTTGAGCGCCTGGGTGGTGGTCTGCAGGTTGCGCAAGGTGGTGTTGAACGGCGCGCTCGCGGCCGTCATCGCCGTGAGGTTGGCCAGCACGTCGCGCACATCGGCCGTCAGGCGCGGGATCTCGGCGGTGGCGTCGCCGATCAGCACCTTGCGCACCGCGCCCGCGGGCAGCAGCGGGTCGGTCAGCACCCCGGTGTAGGCGCGGATGCGGGTGCCGCCGACCAGGCCGCGTTCCATCGTGAACACGCTGGACTCGCGCAGCCAGTGGGCGTCCTTGGCGGGCACGTGGACGATGATGCGGGCATTGCCTTCGTCAGACAACTCGATGCGGTTGACGCGGCCGATCGGAAAGCCGGCGAAGGTCAGGTCCATGCCGACCACCACGCCCTCGGAGTTGTCGGCCACCAGCACCAGGGTCTGTTCGACCTCGAAGGCGCCGCGCGCGTACAAAACATAGGCGGTGGACGCGCCCAGCAGCAGCAGCACCAGCCACAGCAGCAGCCTGGCCTTGCGGTCGAGGTTGGCGACCGGTGGGCTGTCCGCGAGCGGCGCCACTGGGGGTTGGGGTGCGTCGGTGGGCACGGGATCGGTGGTTGCGGGTTGAGGTCAGCGTCTGCCGGTCAATAGTAGTTGCCGACCAGAGACAGCAGCTCGATCAGCAGTATCACCGCCAGCAGACGCCCGAACCGAACCATGTCGGCGTTGGCGTGGCCGGCGCCGGCAGCCCCTTCGCGCGGCGTCGGCACCATCGGGATGACGGCCACCGCCAGGCTCAGGAACAGCGTCTTCAGCACGAAGATCAGCACGATCACCGGGTTGAACACCTGGCCCACCGTGCGCGTAAAGCCGGCCATGCCCCAGGTCGAGAAACCGTAGACCGAAAAGTAGGCCAGCACCAGCGTGAGCGCGCTGCTCACCGCGGCCAGCGTGATCACGGCCACCATGCCGGCGGCGGCGCGCGGCAAGACCCAGTCGCGCGTCGGGTCGCGGCCGGCCGCGAGCTGCGTCTCGAACTGGCCGGCCAGGCGCATGCCGCGCACCTGTTCACCGGCGGGGATGGCATAGCGCACCGCGGCGAACAGCGCCGCGCTCAGCGGGATCAGCTCCAGCACCAGGGTGCGCACCAGCACGTCGAGCGCGTAGCGCGACAGGCCATAGCTCAGCGCCGTGGCCAGGACGATGCGGATGATGACCAGCGCGACGAGCGCCGAGATCGCCGTGAAGCCGGGCAGCAGCGGCATCGTGGCCTGGTAGATGCGCTGCCCGATGTGTTGGCGCTGGCTGCGCCGGTAGCTCGATGGCGACAGCGCCAGCACGCCGATTTGCGCGGCGAAGTGAATCACCTGCCACCAGCCGCCCGACCATTGCAGCAGCGCCCGCGCCGGCGACGCGCGCTGCGGTGGCGGCGGTGGCGGCGGGTGCATGGGGCGTCGCGTGCGGCGGACATTCAGCGGCGCCACCTGGCGCCGCGGTGCAGGGCTGCAGCGCCGATCAGGCCAGCTTGCCCAACGTGCCGGTGGCCTCGGCGAGCAGGTAGTAGAAGGTGACGCGGCTCTTGTTGCGATCGGCCTTCATCTTGGCCACCACCGTCTCGATGCCGGCATCGGCGGCGCTGGCGTCCAGGCCCAGCTTCTTGGCGGCAAAGCCGTCACGCACCGTGGCGAGCTCCTTGGGGTCGGAGCCCGACACCAGCGACGAGTCCTTGTTTTGCAAGGCGATGCCGCAGTACTTGACGATGGCCTTCACGGCGGCCTCGTTGACATTGCTGGTGAACTTGGCCACATCGGCCGAATAGTCGCTCATGGGTGTCTCCAGAAGTTGCAAAGTTGCCGGCGTGGCGCGCGGCCCTGGCGGCGAGCCAGACTTTACCCCGCAATGTCCGCGGCGCCGGCGTCAGGTCGCCGAACGCGCGCAGGACCAAAGCCCGGTGCGCAGCGCGGGTTGCACGCGCCTTGCCCGGCGCAATGTCTACACTGACGCGCCGACCCGGTCGCACCCATGGAGCCCTGAAATGGTCACACCCCGCCACGTCACGCTGTTTCACTCGCCGCGCACGCGCTCCACCGGCGCGCTGATCCTGCTGGAGGAGCTGGGCGCCGATTACGATCTCCAGGTGCTCAACATGAAGGCCGCGGAGCAGCGCGGCCCGGCCTACCTCAAGGTCAATCCGATGGGCAAGGTGCCGGCGCTGCGGCATGGCGACGCGGTCGTCACTGAACAGGTCGCGGTGTTCTTGTACCTGGCCGACCTGTACCCCGAAGCCGGCCTGGCGCCGCCCATCGGCGACCCGTTGCGCGGCCCCTACCTGCGCTGGATGGCGTTCTACGGCTCGTGCTTCGAGCCTGCGCTGATCGACCAAAGCATGAAGCGCGACGCGGCGCCGCCGTCCTCTTCGCCCTACGGCGACTACGACACGATGCTGAAAACGCTGACCGACCAGCTCGGCAAAGCCCCGTATTTGCTGGGCGACAAGTTCAGCGCCGCCGACGTGCTGTGGGGCATCGCGCTGACCTGGACGACGATGTTCAAGCTGGTGCCCGAACTGCCGGTCATCAAGGCCTACATCGATCGCATCAACGCCCGCCCCGCGGTGGCGCGGGTGAATGCCCGGGACGCCGAACTGGCGGCGGCGCAGGCGGCAGCGCC
>JAYSVE010000512.1:0-1646 GCA_043718725.1 Methylibium sp. | reverse complement strand
TGTGGGTGATGAGCGACCGCGGCATCCCGCGCAGTTACCGCACGATGCAGGGCTTTGGCGTCAACACCTATCGGCTGGTCGACGGGTCCGGCCGTTCGGTGTTCGTCAAGTTCCACTGGCTGCCCCTGGCGGGCACGCATTCGCTGGTGTGGGACGAGGCGGTCAAGATCAACGGCTGCGACCCCGACTTCCACCGCCGCGACCTGTGGGAATCGATCGAGGCCGGCTGCGGCCCTGAATATGAGCTGGCCCTGCAGATCATCACCGAGGAGCAGGCCGAGCAATTCAGCTTCGACATCCTCGACGCGACCAAACTGGTGCCCGAGGAACTGGTGCCGCTGCGCACGGTAGGCAGGATGGTGCTGGACCGCAACCCCGACAACTTCTTTGCCGAGACCGAGCAGGTCGCCTTCTGCACCGCGCACGTGGTGCCGGGCATCGACTTCAGCAACGACCCGCTGCTGCAGGGCCGCATCCATAGTTACCTGGACACCCAGCTCAGCCGGCTGGGCGGGCCGAATTTCCACGAGATCCCGATCAACGCGCCGCTGGCCGAGGTGCACAACAACCAGCGCGACGGCATCCACCGCCAGGCGATTCACCGCGGTCGGGTCAACTACGAGCCCAATTCACTGGCCGGCGGCTGCCCGTTCCAGGCCGGCATGGCCGGCTTCGTTTCGGTGGCCGAGCCGATGCGCGAAGACAAGGTGCGCGGCAAGCCCGAAAAGTTTGCCGACCACTACTCGCAGGCCACGCTGTTCTACCGCAGCCAGACGGTGGTCGAGCAGCGCCACATGATCGCCGCGCTGCGCTTCGAGCTGTCCAAGGTGACGGTGCCGGCGATCCGCCAGCGCGTGGTGTCGGTGCTGTGCAATGTGGACACCGGCCTGGCCCAGGCCGTGGCCGACGGCTTGGGGATGGCGCTGCCGGCGGCCCAGCCGCTGGCGCTGGGGCGCCGGGTTGACAGCGAGATCGATATCTCGCCCGGGCTGTCGCTGTTTGCCCGCCCCGGCGAGGATGGCGTGACCGGACGCCGCGTGGCGCTGCTGGTGGCCGAGGGCATGGACGACACCGGCATGGCCGCGCTGCACCAAGGCCTGCTCGATGCCGGCGCGGTCGCGCGCCACATCGGCGCCCGCCTGGGCACGCTGAGCCCGGTCAGCGGCCGATCGCTGGAGGTCGATGCCACCATCGAGACCATGCCCTCGGTGCTGTGGGACGCGATGGTGCTGGTGGCCGACGACGCCGCTCAGGCGGCGCTGGCGCGCGACGGCAAGCTGCAGGAATTCATCCGCGACCAATACCGACACGGCAAGCCGATGCTGCTGGTCGGCAACGCCGCGCCGGTGCTGGCCCAACTGGGCATCCCGGCGCACCTGCCCGACGGAAGCGCCGACCCGGGCCTGCTGATGGCCGCGGCCTGCGACGACGACGTGGCGACCCGGTTCATCGATGCACTGGGGCGGCATCGCCACTTCGAGCGCGAGACCGACCCGCCGATGGTCTGAGCTTTGCCGCTGCTGCGCCAGCGGCAGCGGCGGCTTGCTGCGCACCGGGCCGGCTGGTCAGACCCGCCGGCTGTTCATCGATTCACCGGGCTGGGCGGCGGTGCCCTGGTCACTGCCGGCGCGCGGCTGCTTGGCCGC
>JAYSVE010000511.1:0-3843 GCA_043718725.1 Methylibium sp. | reverse complement strand
GCCCCCACACCACCCACGATGCGGGTCTGAACGAGCGCTTTCGGTGGCTCGGCGGTGAGCGCTGCACCCACATCCCCGACCCGGCCAGCGCGGCGCCGGCGCCCGAGCTGGTCAGCGTGACGGTGCTGCACCGCTCGGCCGGGCTGGCCGATGCGGCGGCCACCGCGCTGCTGGTAGCGGGCCCGCGGCACTGGCGTCGGGTGGCCCAACGGATGGGGGTTCAGGACGTGTTGCTGGTCGATCGGCACCTGCGCTGCCAGGTGACGGCACGGCTCGCCCAGCGCCTGAGCTGGGCCAGCACGGCCTGGCGGGCGGGTGTGGCGGTGGTTTGAGCAGGCGGGGGGAGGACCCTTCGGTGCGACGCCGGTGGCCGCGGCGTGTGGACCTGCGCGGCGCCGCGACCGCCGCACACCGGGGAACACCAATCCCACCGTTGGCGCGGTTGGATTTTCAAGCGTGCACGTAGAACACGTGATCCACAAACTCCGCGCCCAACCACCAGTTCGTGCCGGCGCTGCCGTAGCGCTTGTTGACGCCACCCGCCTGGCTCTGCAAGGGCTGGTCGACATTGCCGGCGGCGTCACGCTGGGCGGCATGGCCGGCGTTCTCCGGCACGACCACCGTGATGTGGCCCGGCAAGCCCTGCGATTCACGGTCGGCGCAGATGATGCCAACGCCGCCACCGTTGGCGGCCGCCTGCAGCGCCGTCGCGTCCGCCACGCGTTGCCAGCCGAATGTCGCGCCGAAATCGATCGGCCAGCGGAACAGATCGTCCGCCCGCATTTCACGCACGGTGTCGTCCAACGCGGCCTGTACCGGCTCGCCGGCGGCCAGCCGCGCGATGGCCGCGCCGCTCCACCAGACGCGCGGCAGGTACACGCCCGCCAGGTAGCAATGGTCGGCGGCATAGACGTTGCAGAAGGTCTTGCCGTCGCGCCTTGCATAGCGCGCGCTGCGCTCGACCTGCAGCCAATCACCGATCACGGTCAGCTGCAGGGCGCGTTGGGCGGGATCGGCGTTGACGTTGCGACCGGGCCGGTCCGCCTCGCCGATGGGCGAGGCCATGCCGCCGCGCAAGTTGCGGGCGGCGAACGGGTTGTTCTCGCGCCAGTGCACCGCCGGGATGGCCGGTGGGCCCTCGGGCGCTGGCGGCGCCACCGGGCCGACGACGACCCCCTCCAGAAAGTGCTCATTGACATGGCCGATGAAGGTGGCGCCGCCGAGGACCACCCGAACCCGCACCCACCCGGGTGCCGATGGGCCCAGAACGCGCACCAGCGTCCCATGGGGCAGCCGGGCGATGGGCGTGTTGCCGTTGGGCGTGGGCACGAAGCGCAGGTTCAACGTCGACGCGCTGACCCGCATCGGTCGGCCTTCGCCGGCCAGCACGTCGAAGCCGGCCGGGCGGAACTGGCCAAAGGCGCCGCGCGCAACGCAGCGTTGCCAGCCGTCGCCGATGGCGCAAAGGCGCTCCGAGGTGACGAACTGCTTGACGTCCCACTGCGCAAACGTGGCGGACTCGCGCCAGCCGGTCGCCTCGGCCAGCCAGGCAAAGTCAACCAGGGCGGCCTCGCGCAGGCGCCGGCAGGTCAGCCCGGAACCGTACACGCCCACACGGTAGTGCGACGGCCCGCCTGAAGCGTCGGCCAGCGCCTCGTGCACGCCTGTGAAGTAGGGCACCACGAACTGCGAAATCTGCGCCGCGCTGAAGTCGGTGTCCACGGCGAAGTAGATGGCGCTGCCGGCAGGCTGGCCCACCTGTCCCGCGGCCGCAAACGCGCTGGCGCCGTCCAGACGCCCGCGCGCCAGGCTGAAGTCTGCCGTCTCACGGGCACGGTCCTGGTAGACCACGGCCAGCTCCAGGCCGGCCCGCGCCATTTCGGCCGCCTCTCGGGGGCGGAGCTGCTTTTCGGGCTGCGTGGTGGTGCGCGAGTAGTAGCGAATGACGAAGGCCTTGCCGGCGGCCACAAGGCAAGACGCCGACGCCTCGCAAAGACGATTGGTGGAAATTCCTTCGATCACCGCGGTCCTCCTGAAGCTGGGCGCAAGGGCCAACTCTACAAAGGAATTCGGCCGGGGAAATCGTCAAAGAGAACGATGCGGGTCAGGCACGAACGCGATCGGCTTTGGCGATTCGGGGCTGGGCGCGGCGGTGGGAGCGCGGCGGCGCCACGCGGGAAGGGGTGAGCGACGCACCCGGGTTGCGACCCGGCGCCGAACTTCCAGCAGGCCCTTGGCTGCCGGGGACCTGATGGCTCCGCGAATCACGCTGCGGCTCAAGCCAAAGCGTTATAAACACGCCCACAAACTGGAGACGGCATGGGCAGCACACTCTTTGACCTTTCGGGTCGCACGGCACTCATCACGGGATCGACCCGTGGCATCGGCCTGGCGCTCGCCCAGGGGCTCGCAGAGGCCGGCGCCAGGGTCATCCTGAACAGCCGCCAGCCAGCGGCCGTCGACGTGGCGCTGGCGACACTGCGGGACCGCGGCCATGCCGCACAGGGCGCGGCGTTCGATGTGGCGGATCAGCTTGCGGTCGCCGCCGCATTTGCCGACTTTGACGCCCAAGGTCTGGCGATCGACATCCTGATCAACAACGCCGGCATCCAGCACCGGGCACCGATGCTCGAACTGGACTTGAAGGACTGGCAAAGGGTGATCGATACCAACCTCACCGCCGCCTTTCTGGTCGGCAAGGAGGCCGCCCGGCGAATGGTCGCGCGCGGCCGGGGCGGCAAGATCATCAACATCGGCTCGCTCACCAGCGAAGCCGCGCGCGCCACGGTGGCGCCCTACACCGCGGCCAAGGGCGGCATCAAGATGCTGTCGCGCGCCATGGCCGCCGAATGGGCGCGCTACGACATCCAGGCCAACGCGATCGGTCCCGGCTACATCGTGACCGACATGAACGAGGCCCTGGTCAACGACCCCAAGTTCGACGCCTGGGTCAAGAGCAGCAATCCCTCGCAGCGCTGGGGCCAGCCCGAAGAGCTGGTGGGGGCGGCGGTGTTCCTTGCGTCGGCCGCGTCCAACTACGTCAACGGCCAGATCATCTACGTCGATGGCGGCTGGTTGGCGGTGCTCTGACGGCGCGCGCGCCCCCCTGCTCTCCCAGTGGATCGTGCTCTCGCCGCTGATCGCGTTCCCGGCCATCGTCATGGTCCCGCCGCGGTTCCCGCTCGGCTGACCCTTTCACTTTCACGGACTGAATTCATGGACGCACTTGTCATCCACGCCGCCGGCGACCTCCGCATCGAGTCCGTCGAGACCCCGCCTGTCGGCGCCGGCCAGGCCCGCGTGCGCGTGCGCGCCGGAGGCATCTGCGGCTCGGACTTGCATTACTACCAGCACGGCGGCTTCGGCACCATCCGCATCCAGCAGCCGATGGTGCTCGGCCACGAGATCGCCGGCGTGGTCGAGGAAGTCGGTGCCGGCGTCACCGGCCTGGCTGTGGGCGAGCATGTCGCGGTGAGCCCGAGCCGGCCCTGCGGCGCCTGCCGCTTCTGCCAGCTCGGCCTGCAAAACCACTGCCTGGACATGCGCTACTACGGCAGCGCCATGCGCATGCCGCATGTGCAGGGCGCCTTCCGCCAGGAGATGGTGATCGAGGCCGGCCAGGCCCACAAGCTGACTGAGGGCATCACCGACGGCGAAGGCGCGATGGCCGAGCCGCTCGCCGTGGCGCTGCACGCCGTCAACCGCGCCGGGCCGCTGCTGGGCAGGAAGGTGCTCGTCACCGGCTGCGGGCCGATCGGCGCCATGGTGGTGATTGCCGCGCGGCGTGCCGGTGCCGCGCACATCGTCGCCACCGACGTGGTGGCGCAGCCGCTGCGCAAGGTG
>JAYSVE010000052.1:0-2386 GCA_043718725.1 Methylibium sp. | reverse complement strand
CGTTCGAGTTCACGCAGGGCGCTGCGCACCGCGCCATTGACATCGGCCGCCAGGGCGGCGGGAAAGAACTCCTTCGGCAGGCCGACGCGCAGGCCCCTCAACGGCTGGGCGGCGCTCGCGCCTTCGCGGGCCGCATGCAGGGCCATCGAATAGTCCTGCGGCGGTCGCTCTGCGCTGGTGGCGTCGCGTTCGTCGAAACCACTCATCGCACTCAGCAGCAGCGCGCAGTCTTCGGCGCTGCGCGCCAGCGGCCCGGCCTGGTCCAGGCTCGACGCGAAGGCGATCATGCCGTAGCGCGAACACACACCGTAGGTCGGCTTGATGCCGGTGACGCCGCTGAAGCTGGCGGGCTGACGAATCGAGCCGCCGGTGTCGGTGCCGGTGGCGGCCGGCATCAGGCGCGCCGCCACGGCCGCTGCCGATGCGCCCGACGAGCCACCTGGCACGCGGGAGAGATCCCAGGGGTTCTTCACCGGCGCGAACGCCGAATTCTCGTTGCTCGAACCCATCGCGAATTCGTCGCAATTCAGCTTGCCCAAGGTCACGGCCCCGGCCTCGGCCAGCCGGTGCACCACCGTGGCGTCGAACGGGCTGCGGTAGCCCTGCAGCATCTTCGAGCCGGCGGTGGTGGGCAGATCGCGGGTGACGAAAATGTCCTTGTGGGCCAGCGGAATGCCCAGCAGGGCGCCCCGCCCGCCCTTGGCACGGCGCGCGTCGGCGGCCCGCGCCTGGCCAAGCGCCTGCGCGGCGTCGCTGGCCAACAGTGTGCCGAGTTCGGCATGGGCGGCCAGCCGCGTCAGCATGTGCTGGGTGACTTCGACACTGGACACCCGGCCATCGGCCAGCGCCGCCCCGAGCTCGGCTACGCCGAGATGGTGCAGCGCCTTCATTCCAGCACCTTGGGCACGAGGAACAGGCCGTCCTCGACGGCCGGGGCGCTGCGCTGATTCAGTTCCCGCTCGTTGGATTCGGTCACGGCGTCCTCGCGCAGTCGCAACGCCACGTCGCCGACCGCAGACAGCGGCGTGTACAACGGCTCCACACCGCGGGTGTCCACCGCGCTCATTTGATCGACGATGGCGAAGAAGCCGTTGAGCTGAGACAGCATCGCGGCCTGCTCGGCAGGACCGAGTTCGAGCCGTGCCAGGTGAGCGATGCGGCTGACTTCCTGAGGGGTCAATGCCATGGGATGGACCGTTCGAAACTAACGCTCCCGCAGGGCGGCCGCCGCGGGTCATGCGTTATTATCCCCAGTTATCCACAGCCCTTCGCAGGCTGCACAAAAGGCAAACCTGCAGGGCTTCAACCGGGCTTGTGTGACGCGAGTTCCATCAAGCCACTCACCGCGGGACTTTGAATCCCGCCATCGCGACGTCCACACCATGCTCGGAAACTTTCGGCGCCATTTCTCGACGGACCTGGCCATCGACCTTGGCACCGCCAACACGCTGATCTATGTGCGTGGCAAGGGCATCGTGCTCGACGAACCGTCGGTCGTTGCCATTCGCCATGAAGGCGGGCCGCACGGCAAGAAGACCATCCAGGCCGTCGGCACCGAAGCCAAGGCCATGCTGGGCAAGGTGCCGGGCAACATCGAGGCGATTCGGCCAATGAAGGATGGCGTGATCGCCGACTTCACGGTCACCGAGCAAATGCTCAAGCAGTTCATCAAGATGGTGCATCCGCGCTCCATCTTTCGGCCCAGCCCGCGCATCATCATTTGCGTCCCGTGCGGCTCGACCCAGGTCGAACGCCGGGCCATCCGCGAATCGGCGCTGGGCGCCGGGGCGTCGCAGGTCTACCTGATCGAGGAGCCGATGGCCGCGGCCATCGGCGCCGGCCTGCCGGTCAGCGAGGCCAGCGGCTCGATGGTGGTCGATGTCGGCGGCGGCACCACCGAGGTCGGCGTGATCTCGCTCGGCGGCATGGTCTACAAAGGCTCGGTGCGCGTCGGCGGCGACAAGTTCGACGAAGCCATCATCAACTACATCCGCCGCAATTACGGCATGTTGATCGGCGAGCCGACGGCCGAGTCGATCAAGAAGAACATCGGCAGCGCCTTCCCCGGCTCCGAGGTCAAGGAGATGGAAGTCAAGGGCCGCAACTTGAGCGAAGGCGTGCCACGCAGCTTCACGATTAGCAGCAACGAAATTCTCGAAGCGCTGACCGACCCGCTGAACCAGATCGTGTCGAGCGTGAAGAACGCGCTCGAACAGACACCGCCCGAGCTGGGCGCCGACATCGCCGAGCGCGGCATGATGCTCACCGGCGGTGGCGCCTTGCTGCGCGATCTGGATCGCCTGCTGGCCGAAGAAACCGGCCTGCCGGTGCTGGTGGCCGAAGACCCGCTGACCTGCGTGGTGCGCGGTTGCGGCATGGCCCTGGA
>JAYSVE010000510.1:0-3845 GCA_043718725.1 Methylibium sp. | reverse complement strand
CGGCCGTGGATGCCAATCCGATTGCGCTGCCGAAGGGTATTCCCACCGTCGTCGGCCTGGACCTGCACTACATGGATTTCAACCGCATCCTGCTCGCGCACGGCTACCAGTTCAAGGACGTCGGCGCCGGCAAGGAACACGGCGAGTACACGCACCGGCTCCAGTGGTGGGCGGTGTGCCAGGTCAAGAAAGCGCTCGGCCTGCAGTTGAGCCCGATTGATATCTTCAAGAGCATGGGACTGCTCGCGGCGAAAGGCTCGGGACATCTGCAGGCGGGACGCCACCTCTATGTGTGGGAGGCGCTGTTCGACAACTTCCGTTCGGAAGGCCAAGCCAAGGGAAACAAGACGGAGGCCTACTGCACCGGCACCTTCAACAACCCCGAGAACTTCAACTCGACGCTGAAGAACATCGACCCTGCCGTCACGCCCTTCGACGCCAACGACTCGACGAACCTGTTCTGCCTGAAGATGCTGGTGCGTATCCGCCACGACAAGCGTGCCCGCACCGAGGACCAGAGCTATCTGAGAAAGCTCTTCACCGACAAGCCGAAGGCCGTGGCGTCCGCCAACGTCAGCGGGGCGTGGACCGGGCCGCAGCAGGTCGCGGCCGCTCTCTACTGGTATACGGGATGAAACACACATGCTGAACATCACCGAGGTCGGCAAGGTCGTCGCCGAAGCGCTGTATGGCGGCGAGCGGAACCTCATCACCATCAACGTGAGCGACTCCCGGGAGGCGCACACCGTGCACGGAGTGCGAATCGGTGGGCGGACGATCGATGCGATCTTGACGCACACCAAGGTGCGGGATGTCAGCCCCAAGCTTCTGACGCTGATCATGGAGGGGCGCATCATCGAGCGTGCGCAGGTCGTGGCCAGTGAAGGCCGGTTCGGCGACGCGTTCCACTAGCACCCATCGCGCGGGATTCGGGTTTCGGAATCAGGTCTTGCCTCTGAAATTTCGGACAGACGCAAGACCTCAATCATCCGGGACGAACAATTCAATGACTCGTTCAGTCAAGCCTGAACCGGTTGCGTCCTCTTAACAACAGGGAGCTAAAACCATGGCCAAGAAAACCCTCGATGCACGCATGACCGATACGCTCGACTACCTCAAGGACAAGCTTCCCAAGCAAAACTACGTGGAGATTGAGAACCTGGTGCCAGTGCGCAAAACCGTCGAGTTTGACGCGCTGGCGGCCGATCTTTCGATAGGCAACACCAATCCGATGAACAAGAGTGAACGCCGCGCGAAACGCTCACTGATGCTGCTGGCGTCCTTGTTCATCGAGGACGCCAAATTCCGCGGTGACGAGGTTTTGCGCGTCAAGAACCTGCCTGACAAGGGCGAGGCAGACCTGTTGGCGGAACTTCAGAGCTGGTTCATTCGCGATGGCGTTGCCGACGACGAAGTGGCGAGCCTGGCGCTGCGCACCATCGACCGCATGCCGAACTGGAACAACATCAACGTCGACCCCAGTCAAGCGGTGCGTGGCGCCTACAACAAGACGCAGACGTTCAACTGCTACAACGCCTGCGTGTTCTGGGCCTTCCAGGCGGGCGCCATTTCAAAGCGATTTCTGTGGAACAAACTGCATGGCAAAGACGGTAACGCGTTCTTCCCGATCTACTCGCGCATTGGCTGGGACACGATTCTCGAAAACTCCGGCCAGCCGGCCCGCCTGACCACCGACCTTTCCAATGGCGGCGAGTTTAATGTGCCGATCGGACGCACGGTGTACTTCGAAACGCCGACCAAGCTGTTCGGACACGTTGCCTTGTCCCTGGGGGACGGTCGGGTCATCAGCCAGAACTCGGTGGGACTGCTTGCCCGCCCGGACCTCATCAGCAACCTCTATCGCGGCGAAGTCGACAAGATGCTGCGTGCGATCACCCACATCATCTCAATCAGGGAACTGGTCAATATTCACTTCCACCTCGAGAACGGCTACAAATGCGTCAAGGTGACGAAGGGTCCGTTCTATGAGCCGTTCGCTGTCGCGGAGCGTTGAGCCGGTCGCACGCGCTCTCGGCAAGTTCAGTCGGCAAGTTCTCTTGAGGAGTTGCAGCCATGCCCCTGGTAGCTCAAACCACCATTGATCGAGTCATGAATGTATTGCTCAACGGAAGCCATGCGATGAAGCGGGCTGTGCTGCGTGAAACGCCGATCAATCCCCCCAACGGGATTGCCAGCATGTTCACCTCGGATCAGCTGAACAATGCCGCGCTCAACTTCACCAAGCTGAAGATCACGGATGTCAATGACATGATCTGTTTTCTGAGACTGTGTGCAATCGAACGCGATCAGGTCGGGGCCATGACATTCGAGACGAAATTTCCCCATGAACTGCCGTTGGCGGCAAACCGTGTCGGCTGGGTCCCCTGTTGGTTTCTGCCTTGGTCGAGTGGCCGCATCGTCAAGCTCAAGATTCCTGACGTTGCCACCACTCCGACGATCGTATTCAACCCGGGCGTTGCTTCCCTGCCCAATCCGGATCTGTTCTTTACCGCAGGCATCAATGGCTGTTCCGTTTTTTCAGTCGGTGCTGCCAACACCCCCAGCGTTTATCACGGTGGCATCAATCCGGGCGCGTTGACCATGAACCTTCTCCCCAACGAGACCACCGAGGCGGCCTGGCGGCGGCTGCTCGGACGGCTTGGGACGGTCAAATTCGTCGGATCGGTGGGCAAAACCGACTACATCTCGGAGTTGAACCATCCGCTTGGCAACGACGATACCGATCGAGTGATGTCGGGTCCGTACAAGTCGACTCAACTGGCTGCCAACCTGGAGGCTACGTTGCAGCTCAACGGAGCATTGAACAATGTCTCGGTGTCGCCATGGGGTGCCGTTTTCGGCCTCAGAGAGCCGGCCACGGGCAATTGGACAATGACACTGGTCAAGAACTCCACGGTCACTTACCGGCGAGTCGTCCAGACGGTCAAGAAGCGAGTCTTGCGGCCCGACAAAGTGGTCACAACCATCGTCGGTGAAGACCGTGGCTTGCTGATCAACTGGCCCATCAGCAACAGCTACAACTTGGGATTTCAGGACTTTTTTCCTGGGGGTGGTGTGGCTACCGTTCGAGCGCTTGATACCACGCAAATATTCTGAGTTCTGCCCTCAGGACCAGCCGCCCGACAGACCCTTGGCCGGCTCTGCGATCGACTGCAACCGCAACAGGCGCACCGCAGCGCGCTGTCGATGGCTCAGAAGCGGTATCACACCTCGCTCGATCAGGGCCTGCCCCGCGCGTTCACCCAACCAGGCCTCGGCACAGGGCTGCAACTGCGCCTCGCCGTCAAGGCTGAAGGTATAGGCCGGCAGATCGTCCACATCCTGCACCTGGCCGGGCGTCAGATCCCAACCGCTGTCGGTGAAAGCCTGGCCGAGCAGCAGTGCCACTGCCAGTGAACCCGGGGCCCACCGCAGCGTTTCGTGCACCGGCGTGGCCGGCTGCTCCTCGAAGCCGAAGCCTTCGGTGGGGTCGGTCGCCTTGCCATAGGGCAGGCGCATCAGCAGGCGCGGCGTGACCAGGCCGATCCAGGGTGCGACCGCGCTGCGGCGCAGGGCGGCCCAGTGCTGCGCCGCTTCAGTGGCCAGGGGCTGCCAGCGCGATGGATCGGGCAGGTCGGCGACCGACTCGCAACCGAACAGCGGCGGCGCCGCTGCGGCGACAAACGGGCCACCGGCGCGCGCAGCGATGGCGCCCAGAGCGGCCAGCAGCGCCAAATCGTCGGCGCCGGGCCCGACGCTGAACAGCCCGGTGAGCAGCGACCAGCGTGGGCCTTCGGGTGTTTCGGTGCCCGGGCCGCACAACACCTGGCCCAGGCCTGAACGCG
>JAYSVE010000509.1:0-3849 GCA_043718725.1 Methylibium sp. | reverse complement strand
GGTGGAGACCAACGAACCTTGGTGTTCGGCAACGCAGCCACGCAGAAGCACTCCACCGGCCCGCTGGCGAGTGGCACGCGCAAGTGGTGCCATCCTGGCGGGCCATCACCCAGATCGTCGACGGACTGCCCGAGCACCAGTTGGCCGACAAGCGTCTCTGCCGAGACGGTCGGGCCGGATCGAATATTGACCGCTTCAACATTGACGAGCTTTTGCATTACTGACCCCTGGCCTACTTATTGAACTCAAACAGCGTTGGCGCCAGGTTGAGTGTCAGCAAGGCCGCACTCTGCTCCTTGCCGTCGACCAAGGCCCGGTTGCGTCCGAGCCGAAACTCCAGCCAGGTTCCCCTGGCCAGCCTCTTGTCGATGCCGATGGCGTAGATGAAGGCTTGCCTGTAAGCGCCGGCAGACGACGATTTCGCGCTGCTCACCTCGGCCAGTGCGCGCAGATTTCCCTCGCCCTGGTCACCATAGGTTGCGCGCACGGCGGCGAGGCGCGATGACTTGAACGTCGGCGTGGCATTGCCCAGCGTGTCCGGGTCAAGCGCGTCTCGCGCCTGGCGCAGCGAGATCTGTGCAACGCCTTTCGACCCCAACGGGTATTGCGCATTGAGGTTGAAGGCCTTGCCCAATGAGTGGGACGCGCCACCGCCGACCGGCGCGATGCGCCCTTCGCCATAGCTGATCGACATGCGGCTGCTGTTCCAGCGCGTCTTCGCCAGCTCGGCCAGATCGGCGTCTATGCACGGGGTCAGCTCGGCTTGGCGCTGGTCGGTGAGTTTCTGCATCTCGACTTCGAATACTGCGACGGCAATTTCACCGCTGAGTCGCCGGTCATTCAGTGCCTTCAACTTGTCGGCGAAGCTGGCGTCGAGGTCCGCGCATCGCTTGAACGCCTTGCTGGCCTGGAAGACGGGGTCGTCGGCTGGATCTAAGAAGACCACCGTATCGATGGCGAAGGCCTTCTTCCTGTAGGTCAACCCGGCGTGCTCCGCTTGGTTTTGCGCATAGCTGAGCGTGAGATTGCCCACGAGGCGCGCATACCAGGCGCCTACATAGGTTCGCCCAGACATCGGCAGCAGGGTTGTCTTCGCGGGCGTGATGGCGATGCCGAAGGCGTTCTTGCCGGCATCGCTGGCGGCGAACGGCGTCAACGCCACCACCAGGTCCTGGGAGGTCTGGATCGGTGCGATCGCCATGCCTTGAGCGTCGATCAGGCCGACCGCCGACACCGCACCCCCGGTGATGTCGACAAGGTAGTTGTTGATGTTCTTGTCCTCGTCAGCGGCCTGCGCAGTGGCGCAGATGACGAGCACGAGTCCACTTGCAAGGCGCTTCATGGCAACCTCCTAGACGGTCAGCAGGAAGTCGCCAACGCCAACGGCGTTGGTCCGGCTCGATGGGATGTTTCCCTTCGCCGTGGCTGCGACGCTGCCATTGAAGCTGACCGACACGTCGTACATGCGGTTCTTGCTGTGCTTGTGCTTGAAGGCTTGAACGATCAGCGTGGACTTGTGCTTTCCCTTCTTCAGCTCGGTCAGGGGTATCGTGATCGTGCCCTCGGTAAAGTCGAAGGCATGGCGGATGGGCGGCAGGTTTCCCACCAGCAAGGTCAGTTCGACGTGGGCGCCGCTCGCATCGGTCATCTCGACCTGCACAGGCAACTGCGTCGTGACGTTCTGGGTATTGACGGTGATGTCCATCGCGATCTCCTTGTCTGTCAGCCTGAACGATGTCACTCGACGAGCCGGGTCGCATCACACACTTTGGGGATACCGAGCCATCCCGCAGACGGCGCTCAGGCTCAGCCCATGGGCCGCAACTGCTGCAACAGCGTCGGCACCAACTCCGTCACCGTGGGATGGATGTGCACGGCGCGTGACATCACGGTGTAGGGCTGGTCGGCGGCCATCACCTCCAGCAGCGAATGCACCACCTCGTCGCCGTTCAGGCCCAGGATGGCGGCGCCCAGCAGGCGCTGGGTGTCGGCGTCGACCAGCACCTTCATGAAGCCCTGCGTCTCACCCGCCTCGCGGGCGCGGCCCACACGTTGCATGGGCATCTTGGCGCGCAGCACCTTGCGGCCGCTGGCGCGCGCTTCGGCCTCGTTCATGCCGATCCGGCCCAGCGCCGGGTCTATGAACAATGCGTAGCAGGCAATGCGGTGGGAGATGCGGCGCGGGTCATCATCGAACAGGTTGGCCACCACGATTTCGTGGTCGTTCCACGACGTGTGCGTGAACGCGCCGCGGCCGTTGCAATCACCCACCGCCCACACGCCCTCGGCGCTGGTGCGGCATTGGTCGTCCACCTCGATGTAGCCGCGCGCATCGGTGTTGATGCCCGCCGCGTCCAGCCCCAACCCGTCGGTGTTGGGCCGCCGGCCCACCGCCAGCAGAACGTGCGTGCCGCCGATGCCTTGCGTGCCGCCCGCGCACTGCGCGCCCACCACGATGCGCTGGCCATCGGGCGCGAGCGACAGGCAGTCGGCCCCCAACTCAAAGCGCACACCCTCGGCCTGCAGGATGTTGCGGATGCCCTCTGCCACATCGGCGTCTTCACGCGGCAGCAACTGGGCCGAGCGCTCCACCACCGTCACCTCGGCGCCAAAGCGGCGCATCATCTGCGCAAACTCCAGGCCGATGTAGCTGCCGCCCACGATCACCAGGTGCTCGGGCACCGTGCTCAGCTCCATGATGGACACGTTGTCCAGCGTGGCAACGCTGTCAATGCCGCTCAGCTCCGGCCGCACCGAACGCCCACCCACGTTCAAGAAGATGCGCGGCGCGCTCAACCGCCGCCCGTTCACCTCGACCGTGCCCGCGGCCACAAAGCGCGCATCGCCCACGATCACCTCGGTGTGCGCCAGCCCGCGCATCCACGCTTCCACGCCCTGGCGAGACGCCATCACGATGCCGTCCTTGCGCGCCTTCACACGCGCCATGTCGACGCGAATGTCGCCGGCATCAAAGCCGAACTCCGCGCCCCGCTGCGCCTGCCGAACGGCGCGCGCGCTGGCCACCAGTGTCTTGGTGGGCACGCAGCCCACGTTCACGCAGGTGCCGCCAAAGTGGTGGCGCTCGATCACGGCGGTGCGCAGGCCCTCTTTGCTGCAGCGGGCTGCGATGGCCGGGCCAGCTTGGCCGGCGCCGATGATGATGGCGTCGAAGGGTTCTGTTTGCATTGAGGCACCTTCAGGTTGGGATCGGGATCGGGGCGCCGGGGCACTCTACTCCGCGAGTGTCCCCCGAGCCGGAATACCGGCTCTCCTCCTTAACCTCGCTGCGCAGAGCGCCCCACCGCCCCGATCCTGTCGAGGTGGTGGTTGTTTAGCCGTCTTCCGTCGCGTGCATTGCATTTGGTCTTGCTCCGTCATGATCGCGCAGGTCAGCCATGAGGTCATCGACGGCTGGCCGGAAGCATTTCGCGACGCGTCAAGCGGCTCCAAAAATGCTGGGCATGGGCTGCACCGCTTGGCGGACGCAGGTGGCCTGAATCGGCCAAACCGGACAGAATTGATCGAAAGTTCTAGATGACGGGATTCGTTTTATCGCCGAGGATTCGATCAAGCGGTCGAAGAAGCGTCGAGCAGGGAGAGAGAAGTTGAAAGTCAACAACCCATCGCCGTTCAAGCGGCCCGGCGCCCCGGGCCGCAGGAGCCGGCTGCGTCTGGGGCTTCTCCGGGCTGGGCAAACCGGCCTGGTCGCCAGGGTTGACCCGTAGGCGACCGCTCTGACCTGCCTTTGCGGCGTGTCCTTCCGGCAAATCTGCATGAACTGATTTGGCGGTTTCGGTAAGTTCCGCTTCCATTGCAATCCGACGAGGAGACCGGCGATGGAAGCGACGA
>JAYSVE010000508.1:0-3852 GCA_043718725.1 Methylibium sp. | reverse complement strand
CGATGATGCGCACCCAGGCGTTGCCGAACTGCTGCGCGACCAGCGGCAAGATGATCAAGCCCACCGCCGCGAGCAGGTAGACGATGCGCTTGTTGACTTTGAATGCTTGATTCATGTCGCTTCGTCCCCGGCCTCAGGCGCGATCGGCCACACGCTCGCCGAGCAGGCCCTGCGGCCGCAGCGTGAGCACGAGAATCAGCACGACGAAGGCGAAGATGTCCTGGTAGTGGCTGCCCAGAACACCCCCGGTCAGCGCGCCGATATAGCCCGCCCCGAGCGCCTCGATCAGGCCCAACAGCACACCGCCGACCATCGCCCCGGCGAGGTTGCCGATGCCGCCGAACACCGCCGCGGTGAAGGCCTTCAAGCCCGGCAGAAACCCCATCGTGTGCGACGCCGAGCCGTAGTTCGCAACGTACATCACCCCCGCCAGCGCGGCCAGCGCCGCGCCGATCACGAAGGTGGCCGAGATCACCATGTCGGGCTTCACGCCCATCAGCGCGGCCACCCGCGGGTTCTCGGCGGTGGCCCGCATCGCCCGCCCCAGCCTGGTGTAGTTCACCAGGTACATCAGGCCGGCCAGCGTGGCCGCCGTGAGCACCAGGATCAGGATCTGCACGGTGTTGATCACCGCGCCGAACACATGAAACGGCTCGGAGGGCAGCAGGATCGGGTAGGACTTGATGGTCGGCTTCCAGACGATCATGGCCAGCGTCTGCAGCAGCAGGCTCATGCCCATCGCCGTGATCAGCGGGGCCAGGCGCGGCGCGTTGCGCAGCGGCCGGTAGGCGATCTTCTCGATGGCGAAGTTGAGGATCGAACAGACGATGATGGCCGCGATCAGCGACAGCAGCAGCAGCAACCAGCCCGGCAGGCCCAGGTCCGCCATCAAAGTGACGACGGTCCAGCTCGTCAATGCGCCCACCATCAGCACCTCACCGTGGGCGAAGTTGATCAGGTTGATGATGCCGTAGACCATCGTGTAGCCCAGCGCCACCAGCGCATACACGCTGCCCAGCACCAGCCCGTTGATGATCTGCTGGATGAAAGTATCCATCGAACTTCTCTCCTGCGTTGTCGCCGCCGCGCCGCTCGGTGGACCGGGATCTGGCCGCTGCGGCGTGGCGTTTGTTGTCGGGTTCGTCGGGTCTGACGACTCTATAAGCAAAAAGCCGGTCGCACCCTTCGCAACGACCCTTGATTTGCTCGGCCCGTGCCGGCTGGGGCGGGAAATCCCGCAGACCGCGCCTGAGGCGACAAGCCGCGCGGCAGGGCTGCCCCTCAGATGCCGCCGCGAGGCTTCTTGTTCGCGACGTCGTTCAAGCGCCGCAGTTCCTGCAGCTTGTCGCCAATCTTGATTTCCAGCCCGCGATCGACCGGTTCGTAGAACCGCGGCGGGTTCATCCCGTCCGGCCAATAGCTTTCGCCCGCCGCAAAGCCGCCGGCCTCGTCATGGGCGTAACGGTAGCCGCGGCCGTGGTCCAGGTCCTTCATCAAGCGGGTCGGTGCGTTGCGAAGGTGCAGCGGCACCGGCCGGGTGCCGTCCTGCCCGATGAAGGCGCGCGCCGCCTTGTACGCCGTGTAGACCGCGTTGCTCTTGGGTGCAATGGCCAGGTAGATCACCGCCTGCGCCAGGGTCAGCTCGCCCTCGGGCGAGCCCAGGCGTTCATAGGTCTGCACGGCGTCCAGCGTCAGGCTCAAGGCACGCGGGTCGGCCAGGCCGATGTCCTCGCTGGCCATTCGCACCAGGCGTCGCGCCGCGTAGCGCGGGTCCACACCGCCGTCGAGCATGCGCACAAACCAATACAGCGCCGCATCCGGGTCGCTGCCGCGCACCGCCTTGTGCAGCGCCGAGATGGTGTCGTAGAACTGGTCGCCGCCCTTGTCATAGCGGCGCAATTGCTCGCCCAGCGATCGTTCGAGGCTGGCCTCGTCGATTTCATCCAGGCCGGCGCTCACCGCCGCCAGGTTTTCGTAGGCGTTCAAGAGCCGGCGCGCATCACCGTCGGCATAGCCCACCATCCGGTCGCGCGCCGCCACGCTGAGGGGCGGAGCCGCCAGCAGCGCCTGCGCGCGCTGCAGCAGCACCGCGAGGTCCGCGTCGCCCAGCGGTTTGAGCACGTGCACCGTGGCGCGCGAGAGCAGCGCCGAGTTGACCTCGAACGACGGGTTTTCGGTGGTCGCGCCAATGAACGTGAACAAGCCCGACTCGACATGCGGCAGGAAGGCGTCTTGCTGAGCCTTGTTGAAGCGGTGCACCTCGTCGACAAACACCACGGTGCGGTGCGCCAGGCCCGGCGCGGCCTGCGCCACATGGGCGCGTTCGACCGCCTCGCGAATGTCCTTGACGCCACCCAGCACCGCCGAGATCGCGATGAACTGGCAATCGAACGCATCGGCCACGAGACGCGCCAGCGTCGTCTTGCCCACCCCGGGCGGGCCCCACAGAATCATCGAATGCAGGCGCCCTGACCCGAAGGCTGCGCGCAGCGGCTTGCCAGGACCGAGCAGGTGCTGCTGGCCGATCACCTCGTCGATCGATCGCGGGCGCAGGCGCTCGGCGAGCGGGGTGCGCTGCGATGCCTGGCCCCGCGCCGCATCGGCCGCCGCAATCGCACTGGGAAACAGTTCATCGTCCACGCAGGGATTGTCACCGCTGGTCGGGCCGCGCAAGGCCACGGTCCGTGGCCGGCCTGGTTCGGCGTGGCGTTCGGCCGGAACCGACCCTCGGGGGCAACCCGCAGCGCCTGGCACCACGCGTGGGCCCGCGCTCAAAGCCTGGGTGCGCCGCCGCAGAGGCCACGCACAAGTCGCCGCCGATGCCTTCCGGGGAAAGCACTTTCGAGCGTCGCTCATCAACATGCGACATGAAATGCTCGACTCACTCCTCCTAACAACTTAGGGGGATGCGGTTGACCTTTGATAAGGGTGCTTGTAGAGTTCTTACAAGAAGTAAAAAAACGTAAGTAGTTCGCGGCAGGCAGTGACCCTCCCATGTTTCCTCGATGCGAGAAGCGTGGTGAGCCTGTCCAAACAGGGTGGGAATCGCCCCCCGAGAATCGAATTGACAGTCGACGCTTCGCCTCGGGCGATGACGGATTGCTGTGCGTACACGTTGGTCTGATCTCGGCGGGCCGCGGTGCCCTTGTCGACGCAGTTGTTGTGAGAGTCGTGGGTGTCCACGACGTGAGTTTCGGATTGTTCGTTTGCAACGTGGGTGGTGCAACGTCGACGCAACAGCGTGTCGCTGCATACGGATCGTGCTCGCCTGTCGACGACGGCCACCGGGTCGCACCGGGCCACGGCAAGCGCGAGTTCGAAGCCAGCGACGCCACAACGTCTGCGGCGAATAGGTGTCGAGATTGCGAACTGGAAACTGAAAAGGAAAGGTGCGTGCGGGTCGGAATATTGACTCGACAAGGGTCGTAAACGTACGCTTGCAAGCAATAAGAAACTTGTGCTACCGGATGTATCTGGTCCGCCAGCCCGTCACTCTGTTCCTGTGCCAAGTGGATTGGAGTCGTGTTCGTCGACTCGACAGATTCCACAATTTAGGGAGAAGCTTCCATGTTGCAGTGGATCATTTCCTCGAGCCTGCGCCTTCGCAACGTCATGCTTGCGCTAGCCGCTGTGCTGCTGGTGGGCGGCATCTGGCGCATGCAAACGCTGCCGGTCGACATCGTCCCGGAGTTCTCGAGGCCGGTGCTCGAGGTTCAGACCGAGGCGCTTGGGCTGTCCACCGCCGAAGTCGAGTCCCTGATCACGGTGCCGCTCGAGGCCGACCTGCTCAACGGCGTGCCCTGGCTGGAGTCGATCGAGTCCGAATCGATCACCAGCCTGTCGTCGATCGAG
>JAYSVE010000507.1:0-1650 GCA_043718725.1 Methylibium sp. | reverse complement strand
GCGCGGTCCGGGCCGGACGCCACCGCCGTGCCCATCATTGCCTTGCCCGGCTCGCCCATCACGGTGCGCACGTCCTCGAAGTCGACGTTCACATGGCCAGGCACGTTGATGATCTCGGCGATGCCGCCGACGGCGTTCTTCAGCACATCGTTGGCGTGGGCAAAAGCCTCGTCCTGCGTGATGTCGTCGCCGAGCACGTCGAGCAGCTTTTCATTGAGCACCACGATCAGCGAATCGACATTGGCCTCCAGCTCCGACAGGCCGTTGTCGGCATTGGTCATGCGGCGCCCGCCTTCCCAGTCGAAGGGTTTGGTCACCACGCCCACGGTCAGGATGCCCATCTCCTTGGCGACGCGCGCGATCACCGGCGCGGCGCCGGTGCCGGTGCCGCCACCCATGCCGGCGGTGATGAACAGCATGTGCGCGCCCTGGATGGCCTCGCGGATGCTCTCCACCGCCAGCTCGGCACATTCGCGGCCCTTCTCCGGCTTGCTGCCGGCGCCCAGGCCGCTGCCGCCCAGCTGGATGTGCTTGTGCGCGGAGCTGCGTGCCAGCGCCTGCGCATCGGTGTTGGCGCAGACGAACTCCACGCCCTGCACGCCGCGCTCGATCATGTGCGCGACCGCGTTGCCCCCGCCACCGCCGACACCGATCACCTTGATCTGCGTGCCCTGGTGGAACTCCTCGACTTCGATCATTTCGATGCTCATTGCGTACTCCTGATTCGTTGCAGTTGCCACTGACTATCTTTTTCGTCTTGCGTCACTAACGCGGAAGCGGTGGATCGGTGCACCGATATCGCTCCTTTCTTGAATGCGGAGGGGAACCCCGGGCCAGCCAGAGCTTGTGTTCCATGGTCAGAAATTCCCCACGATGAAGTCCTTGATCCGGCCGAACGCGGTTTTCACGGAGCCGTGCTGCTGCGCAACCTTGAACCCGCGCACCCGCGCCAGCCGCGCCTCTTCCAGCAATCCCATGACGGTGGCGGCGCGCAACTGCGACACCATGTCGGCCAGCGCGCCCCTGTACCGGGGCACGCCGCGGCGCACCGGCTTCAGGAAGATGTCCTCTCCCAGCTCCACCATGCCCGGCATGATCGAGCTGCCGCCGGTGATGACGATGCCCGAGGACAGCACTTCCTCGTAGCCCGATTCGCGCACCACCTGCTGCACCAGCGAATAGATCTCCTCCACCCGCGGCTCGATCACGCCGGCCAGCGCCTGCCGGGACAGCATGCGCGGGCCACGATCGCCCAGCCCCGGCACTTCGACCTGCGTCTCGGGGTCGGCCAGCAATTGCTTGGCGTAGCCGGACTCCACCTTGATGTCCTCGGCGTCCTTGGTCGGCGTGCGCAGCGCCATGGCGATGTCGCTGGTGATCAGGTCGCCGGCGATCGGAATCACCGCGGTGTGCCGGATGGCGCCGCCCGTGAAGATCGCGATGTCGGTCGTGCCGGCGCCGATGTCCACCATCGCCACGCCCAGTTCCTTCTCGTCCTCTGACAGCACGGAGCTGCTGGAGGCCAGCGGGTTCAGCAGCAACTGCTCCACTTCCAGGCCGCAGCGGCGCACGCACTTGATGATGTTCTCGGCCGCGCTCTGGGCGCCGGTGACGATGTGCACCTTGGCTTCCAGCCGGATGCCGCTCATG
>JAYSVE010000506.1:0-9235 GCA_043718725.1 Methylibium sp. | reverse complement strand
GCCCCGCCTTTTTCCGGGATGGAGACTTCACTCATGACCTATGCACTTCCCGCGCCGCCGGTCGCGGCCGTTCCGGTTCAAGGCGGCCCCGCCGGCGAGCAGTTTGCCGTGCGACGTATTTATTGCGTCGGCCGCAACTATGTCGAGCACGCCGTCGAGATGGGCCACAGCGGCCGTGAGGCGCCATTCTTCTTCCTCAAACCGGCGGACAGCGTCTTGCCGGTGGCCGAAGGCACGGTCGGCGCCATGCATTACCCCGGCCTCACGAACAGCCTGCACCACGAGGTGGAACTGGTCGTGGCCATCGGCACCGGCGGGCGCAACATCGCCGCCGCGGACGCACAGAAGCATGTGTGGGGCTACGCCGTGGGGCTGGACATGACGCGCCGCGACCTGCAAGCCGAGTCCAAGAAGCTCGGCCGGCCCTGGTGCACCGGCAAGGGGTTCGACGAGTCCGCGCCGATCGGCCCGTTGCGCCGGGTCGCCGATTGCCAGCTCAGCGCCGGCTCGAAAATCAGCCTCGACGTCAACGGCGCGCCGCGCCAGGCCAGCACCATCGGCATGCTGATCTGGAATGTGGCGGAAATCATCGAGCACCTGTCCAAGGCCTGGGAACTGGCACCTGGAGACCTCATCTTTACCGGCACCCCGGCGGGTGTGGCCGCGGTGGTGACTGGGGACACCTTGAGTGCGCGCATCGAGGGTGTCGGCACGCTGCAACTGAAGATCGCGCCGGCCCAGGCTTGAGCGGACACTGCGCATGCAGCTCTACAACTATTTCCGCTCGTCGGCCTCGTACCGGGTGCGCATCGCGCTGGCGCTCAAGGGCCTGGACTTTGACTACCTGCCGGTGCACCTGGCCCGCAACGAGCAGTTTCTGGACGGCTTCGGGCAACTCTCGGCGTCGCGCCTGGTGCCGGTGCTGAAGGACGGCGACAAGTTGCTGAGCCAGTCGTTGGCCATCATCGAGTACCTGGAAGAAACCCACCCGACGCCGCCGCTGTTGCCGGGCGACGCCTTCGCGCGGGCGCGCATCCGCGCGCTGACGCTGGACATTGCCTGCGAGATCCACCCGCTCAACAACCTGCGGGTGTTGCGCTACCTGGTGCACGACCTCAAGGTGAGCGAGGACGACAAGAACCGCTGGGTCCGCCACTGGGTCGAGGCCGGCTTGCAGGTGGTGGAGCAGCAACTCGTCGGCCACCCGGCCACCGGCCGGTTTTGTCATGGCGACACACCCACCCTGGCCGACTGCGCGCTGGTCCCGCAGATTCACAACGCCCAGCGCTTTAATTGCAGCATCGACGCGTTGCCGACGGTGATGCGCATCTTCGGCGAATGCATGCAACTCGATGCCTTCGCGAAAACCCAGCCGTCGGCGTGCCCGGACGCGGCGTGAACCTGGCGCCAGGGCATTCCAGTCCGGCGGGCGCGCGGCACTTGCCCAGCGGGCCCACAGTTCTGGCATGACGCTGACGCCGCACCCGGACTGGCTGGTGCCCGGTTGGCAAGTGCCGGGCGTCGCTGGCCTGATGACGACGCGACTGGGTGGCGCCAGCGCCGCGCCGTTCGACTCCATGAACCTGCGCGCCGGGCTGGGCGACGACCCCAAAGCCGTGGCGCTCAACCTGGCCGCGCTGACGCGGACGATCGGCGCGCGGCCGGTGTTCCTGGACCAGGTGCACGGCGCGCGCGTGGTGCGCCTGGGCCGCGCCGATTTGGGCGCCGAGGCGGCGCCGCACGTGGCCGATGCCTGCATCACCACCGAAGCCGGCGTCGCCTGCGCTGTCCAGGTGGCCGACTGCCTGCCGGTGCTGTTCACCGCGCCGCACGGCGCCGCCGTCGGCGCCGCCCATGCCGGTTGGCGCGGCTTGGCCCAAGGGGTTCTCGAGGCGACGGTGCAGGCGCTGTGCCAGGCGGCGCAATGCGAGCCTGCCGACGTTCAGGCCTGGCTGGGCGCCTGCATCGGCCCGGCGCGGTTCGAAGTCGGTGCGGCGGTGCTCCAGGCCTTCGGCGCAGATCCGAACCACGTTGATTCGACGCGATTTCAGGCCAGCCGCGCCGGCAAATGGCTGGCCAACCTGCCGTTGCTGGCGCGCGACCGCCTGCGGGCGGCGGGCGTGGCGCAGGTCAGCGGCGGCACCTGGTGCACCGTCGAGGCACCGTCACGGTTCTTTTCGTTCCGGCGCGATGGCGTCACCGGCCGCATGGCCGCCGTGGTCTGGATCCAGGCGTCGCGCTGACGGGTCTGCGGCCTCCGGTGGCGGCGACGCCGCCCCACGCCCAGCCGCGGCGCGACGGGTGCGGCGCCGCGCCGGCGTGTTGAGCAGGTACATCACGATGGCCAGCGGCAACAGCCCATAGAGCACCACGGTGACCAAGGCACCGAGCAGGCTCCCGGTGCTGCTGGTCGCCTCGACCGCGGCCATCAGCACCACCACGTACATCCACGCGATCGCGACCAGATACATGCCAACTTCCAACTTTTAATTTCTACAATAGGGCATGAACAAAAAGTCATTGTCGGGCTCCGTCCCGCCGCCGGCGACCGCCGCCCCTGAAACATTGCTGCACGAGGCCGGTGAGGCGCTCAAGACGCTGTCTACCCTGAGCGTGACGTTGCCCGCACTGGGCCAAATGCAGAGCGACTACCTGAAACAGGCGACCGACCTGTGGAACCAGTCGTTGCAGGCCTTCCAGCCGGGCGGCGGCGGTGCCGCGCAGCCGCAGCCCAAATCAGGCGACCGGCGCTTTGCCGGGGCCGACTGGGTCGACAACCCCGGCGCCGCCTACACCGCGCAGTTGTACCTGCTCAATGCGCGCACGCTGATGCGCATGGCCGATGAAATGCAGGGTGACGAAAAGACGCGCCAGCGGGTGCGCTTCTCGGTCCAGCAATGGATCGACGCATCGTCGCCCAGCAACTTTCTGGCCTCCAATCCCGAGGCCCAGCGCAAGGCCCTTGAGTCCGGCGGCGAGAGTCTCGTCCACGGCATGAAGCAACTGTGGCAGGACATCCAGCAGGGCCACATGTCACAAACCGACGAAAGCGTTTTCGAGGTCGGCCGCAACGTGGCCACCACCGAAGGCGATGTCGTGTTCGAGAACGAGTTGTTCCAGTTGATCGAATACAAGCCGCTCACGCCCAAGGTGTTCGAGCGGCCGATGCTGTTCGTGCCGCCGTGCATCAACAAGTTCTACATCATGGACTTGCAGGCGGAGAACTCGCTGATCCGCTACACCGTGGCGCAAGGCCACCGCCTGTTTGTGCTGAGTTGGCGCAATGCCGACGCCAGCATGTCCCAGGTCACCTGGGACCAATACATCGAGGACGCGGCGATCCGGGCCATCGCCCTGGCACAGGAGATCTCGGGGTCCAGCAAGATCAACACCCTGGGCTTTTGCGTCGGCGGCACGATCTTGGCCACGGCCCTGGCGGTCCTGGCGGCGCGCGGCGACAAACCGGTGGCCAGCATGACCTTGCTGACCACCTTGCTCGACTTCAGCGACACCGGCGTGCTCGACCTGTTCATCGACGAAGCCATGGTGCGCAAGCGCGAGAGTTCAATCGGCCCGCAAAGCCCCGCGCACGGCGGGCTGCTCAAGGGGCAGGAACTCGCAACGACCTTCAGCTTTCTGCGCCCCAACGACCTGGTCTGGAACTACGTCGTCGGCAATTACCTGAAGGGCGAAACCCCGCCTCCGTTCGACCTGCTCTACTGGAACAGCGACAGCACCAATCTGCCGGGCCCGATGTATTGCTGGTACCTGCGCAACACCTACCTCGAGAACAACCTGGTCAAGCCGGGCAAGCTCACGGTGTGCGGCCAGAAGGTCGACATGGCTTCGATCAACGTGCCGAGCTATGTCTACGCGTCGCGCGAGGACCACATCGTTCCCTGGGAAGGGGCCTATGCCAACACCCGGGCGCTCAAGGGTCCGGTGCGGTTCATGCTGGGCGCGTCGGGCCACATCGCCGGCGTCATCAACCCGCCGGCCAAGGGCAAGCGCAGCCACTGGGTCGGCGGCGCGGCGGCACTCCCCGCCAAGGCGGCGGACTGGTTCGCCAAAGCCCACGAGCAGCCGGGCAGTTGGTGGACCGACTGGTCGATGTGGCTCAAGGGCCACGCAGGCAAGCAGATCGCCGCGCCCAAGGCGCCCGGCAATCGCCGCCACAAGTCGATCGAACCCGCGCCGGGGCGCTATGTCAAACAGAAGGCATGAGCCCGCCGGGCCGCCCCAAGGCGAATACCGAAGTGCGTTGCGCGGAGGTTGCCTGGTGAGCCCGCAGGTGCGGCAGGGCTAGCGCGACGGCCAGGAGATGGGCTGGGACACCGCCAAGGCCAACGGGGTCGCTCAATGCAGGGCGCCCCTCAGGGCGAACCCGGTTGACCGCGGCGGGTTTCGCGGCAACGCTGCGGGCCCGATCGAATGAAATCATTGGAGAGTGAACATGAGCAAGAAAGTAGCCTACGTCACCGGCGGCATGGGTGGCATCGGAACCACGATGTGCCAGCGCTTGCACAAGGACGGCTTCGTCGTCATCGCCGGCTGCGGCCCCAGCCGTGACTTCGACAAGTGGCTCGGTGAGCAAAGGGCGCTGGGCTACGACTTCCATGCATCGGTGGGCAATGTCGGTGACTGGGACTCCACTGTCAGCGCGTTTCAAAAAACCAAGGCCGCCCATGGCCCGATCGAAGTGCTGGTCAACAACGCCGGCATCACGCGCGATGGCATGTTCCGCAAGATGACGCGCGCCGACTGGGACGCGGTGATCGAGACCAACCTGACCAGCCTGTTCAATGTCACCAAGCAGGTCATCGACGACATGACCGACCGTGGCTGGGGTCGCATCATCAACATCAGCTCGGTGAATGGCGAAAAGGGCCAGTTCGGCCAGACCAACTATTCGGCCGCCAAGGCCGGCATGCACGGCTTCACGATGGCGCTGGCCCAGGAAGTGGCGAACAAGGGTGTCACGGTCAACACCGTCAGCCCAGGCTACATCGCAACCGACATGGTCAAGGCGATTCGCCAGGAGGTGCTCGACAAGATCATCGCCGGCATTCCCGTCAAGCGCCTGGGCACGCCGGACGACATCGCCTCCATCGTTTCATGGGTCGCTTCGGACGAGTCCGGCTTTGCAACCGGCGCGGACTTCTCGGTCAACGGCGGCCTGCACATGGGGTGAGCCCGCGCCTGGGCCGGCAGCCTCGTGCCGACCCAAGGCCGGCGTGCGGTGCGGGTGCGGCGCGGTCCAGCCCGCGACCGCGTCAACCCGATTCGATCAACCGGCTGGCGGTGGCGGCCAGCGATTCGGCGCTTCCGTCCCATTGCAGCGTGAGCACCGGCGCTGAAAACCCGGCGAAGTTGCGGCGCATCGATTGCTGGTAGATCGGGTCGTAGTGCGTCAGCAGCAGGTCGCGCACGACGTCTTCGGTGCGACCGCCGCGGGCCGCGTCCTGCCAGCCGTTGACCACCTCGGCGCCGCGCAATACGCGCAGCGCATCGAGCCGCTGGCAGAACGCCTGGGTGTCGGTCACGAAGTGCTGATAGTCCTTCATCAGCAAGGCCACCCTGGCGTGCAGGGGCAGTTCGAGGGCGAAGCAGGGTGAGGCCCGCATCGGCTCGATCAGCGCTTGCGGCACGCGCAGGTCGCCGACCTTCTTGCTTTCGCTCTCGACCCACACCACGCGGGTCGCGTCGAAGCGGCGCAGCGTGTCCCAGAGCCGCGAATCGAACTGCTTCTGGCCCGGCTGCGGGCTCCCCGGCACCCCGCCCAGCACCGAGCCGCGGTGGTTGGCCAGCGCCTCCAGGTCCAGCACCTGGGCACCCTTTTCCCGCAGCACCTGAAGCAGATGGCTCTTGCCCGAGCCGGTGGTCCCACACACCACGCGGTACTCAAAACCCCCGGGCAGGCGCTCCAGCGCCTCGATCACCGCGCGCCGGTGGTCGCGGTAGCCGCCGTCGAGCACATGAACCTGGAAACCGATCTGCTCCAGCACCAACGCCAGCGCCGCGCTGCGTTTGCCGCCGCGCCAGCAATAAACCAGCGGCTTCCAGGCCTTGGGTTTGTCCATCACCTCGCGTTCGATGTGGTCGGCGATGTTGCGCGCCACCAGCGCCGCGCCGCGCTTCTTGGCATCGAAGGCCGATGCCTGGGCGTATTCAGTCCCGACGAGCTTGCGCTGCGCGTCGTTCAGGCTCGGCCAGTTGACGGCGCCCGGCAGCCGGTCCTCGGCGAATTCACTTTCCGAGCGGGCGTCAATGACGGTGTCGAAGTCGGCCAGCCGCGCCAGCGCGTCGGTGGCGCTGATGCGGATCAGCGCCACCGCGACTCAAGCGCTGATCGCATCGAGCAACTCACTCTCGATCTGGATCTGCTTGCGGTTGTGCTGCAACTCGGGGCCGTCGATCAGGAAGGTGTCTTCGACCCGTTCGCCCAGCGTGGAGATCTTCGCCAACTGCAGGTTGATGCCGTGGCGCGCCAGCACCCGCGCGATGGCAAACAGCAGTCCCGAGCGATCGCTGGCCGACACGCCCAGCAGCCAGGCCTGGGCACGTTCGTCGGGACGCAGGGTGATGTGCGGCGTGATCGGAAACGACCGGACCCGGCGCGACACGCGGCCGCGCTTGGGTTCGGGCAAGGCTCCGGTGGCGCGCAGGGCCTCGCCCAGCTGGGTTTCCACGAGCGAGATCAGGTCGCGGTAGTGGTAGTGGTCTTCGAGGTGCGGGCAGGTGACCTGGAAGGTGTCCAGTGCATAGCCGGCGCGCGTGGTGTGCACCTTGGCGTCGAGGATGTTGAAGTCCGCGGTGTCGAAATAGCCGCAGATGCGCGCGAACAGGTCGGCCTGGTCAGGCGCATACACCAGGATCTGAAGGCCTTCGCCCAACGACGACAGCCTGGCCCGGACAATCGGTTGCCGGGCCCCGACATCGGCGGCGAGCGCGCGCGCATGCCAGGCGATGTCGCCGGCGTCGTGACGCGCGAAATAGCTGATCGCCAGCGTCTGCCACAACGGCGTTTCGATCTCGGCCGGCAGGCTCAGCAGGTTCAGGGCATGGCGGGCTTCCTGTTTGCGCGATTCGATGTCGGCATCCAGATTCGGTCGGGCACCACCGACCGCACGCAGCGTCTGCCGGTACAGGTCTTCCAGCAGCTTGCCCTTCCAGGCGTTCCACACCTTGGGGCTGGTGCCGCGAATGTCGGCCACGGTCAGAAGGTACAAGGCGGTCAGGCGCCGCTCGGTGCCGACCCGGTCCGCGAAGGCCTGAATCACCTCCGGGTCGGACAGATCTTCTTTCTGGGCCACGCGCGACATGGTCAGGTGTTCCCGAACCAAGAACTCAATCAGCGCGGTCTCGACGCGGTCCACTCCATGGGCGCGGCAAAAGCGCCTGGCCTCCTGGGCGCCCAGATCGGAATGGTCGCCCCCCCGGCCCTTGGCCACGTCGTGGAACAGCGCCGCGATGTAGATCGACCACGGTGGGTGCCAGGACGCCGCCAACTGCGAACAAAACGGGTATTCATGGGCATGCTCCGGGATGAAGAAGCGCCGCACATTGCGCAACACCATCAGGATGTGCTGGTCCACGGTGTAGACGTGGAACAGGTCGTGCTGCATCTGCCCGACGATGCGCCGGAACACCCACAGGTAGCGCCCCAGCACGCTGGTCTGGTTCATCAGTCGCAGGGCATGGGTCTGGCCGCCCGGTTCGCGCAGGATCTGGATGAAGGTGGCGCGGTTGACCGGGTCGCCGCGGAACCTGGCGTTCATCTGCTCACGCGCGTTGTACAGCGCGCGCAGGGTTCGCGCCGACAGCCCGCGGATGCCCACCGTGCGCTGGTAGACCAGGAAGGTTTCCAGAATGGCGTGCGGGTCGCGCTGATAGAGATCGTCGCTGGCCACTTCGAGCATGCCGCCGCGCTCGAGGAACTTCGGCGTGATCGGCCGCATCGCGGCGTCCGTCAGGCCCTGGACGCGCTCCTCGATGTTGAGCATCAGGATCAGGTTGAGTTGCGTCACCGCCTTCGCGGCCCAGTAGTAGCGCCGCATCAGCACCTCGGAGGCGCGCTGGGTCGGCGTGGCCTCGTAGCCGAAGCTTTCGGCAACGGCGGTCTGCAGGTCGAACACCAGGCGGTCTTCGCGGCGTCCCGCCACCATGTGCAAGCGGGCGCGGATCAGCTTGATCAGCCCCTCGTTGCGCTGCAGTTGCTTGACTTCGAAGGGCGTGATCAGATCCTTGGAGGCCAGCACGCTCCAGCTTTTGCCCAGCCCGGCGGCACGGGCAATCCAGATGAGCAGTTGAAGGTCGCGCAGGCCGCCCGGGCTCTCCTTGCAATTGGGCTCCAGGGCATACGGCGTGTCCTCGAATTTTTGGTGCCGCTGCTGCATCTCCAGCGTCTTGGCCCGCAAGAACGCCTTCGGGTCCATGGCGTGAGTGTTGGCATGGCGGAATGTGCTGAACACGCGGCGCGAGCCGCACAGGTAGCGCGATTCGAGCAGCGCCGTCTGCACCGTCACGTCGCGCCGGCCCTCGGCGACGCACTCGTCGACCGTGCGCACGCTGGAGCCGATCTCCAGGCCGATGTCCCAGCAGGCGGTGATGAAATTTTCAATCGCCTCGCGGGCCGACAGCGCGGCCGACTGGGCTGCTTCGGCGGGCGACGCGCCGGGGCGCGCTTCCGAACGCTCGATCGGCGACAGGCCGGGCGGCAACAGCACCAGGACGTCCACATCGGAATACGGGAACAGCTCCCCCCGTCCATAACCGCCCACCGCCAGCAGCGCGGCATGGGCGGGCATTCGGGCATGGCTCCAAAGGTCGACGAGGGTCTGGTCGACATGGCGCGTGAGCGTGCGCAACAACCGCGCGGCGGCGGGCGCGGTGGCGCGGGAGGCGCGAAAGTGCTCGATCAGCGCGACCTTGCCCTCGCGAAAGCGCTGGCGCAGCGCGCTGACGCTGCGCAGCGTCGCATCGGCTGGCGCCACTTCGGCCGCAGGGGAGTCCAGCATGGAGGGTGCGGGACGGGGCGCGGTCCGGCGGCTCAAACCAGCACGAAGTCCGGCGGCGCCGGGCTGCCGGCCGACAGCGTCATGACTTCAAAGCCGGTTTCCGTGACCAGCACCGTGTGTTCCCACTGGGCCGACAACGAGCGGTCCTTGGTGACGATGGTCCAGCCGTCACCGGCCTCGCGGATGTCGCGCCGCCCGGCGTTGATCATCGGTTCGAT
>JAYSVE010000505.1:0-9242 GCA_043718725.1 Methylibium sp. | reverse complement strand
ATGCGAAACAGCCCTTCCCCTACGACGTGGCGGTGGACGGACTGCGCGCACTCGACCGCTACACCTTCCAGATCACCCTGGCCGAGCCGTCGCCGCGTTTTCACGAGACCGTGCTGACCGACAGCGGTGCCTTCGGTGCCGTGGCGCGCGAGGTGTCCGAGTTCTATGGCGACAAGATCATGGAGCACCCGGTCGGCACCGGCGCCTTCGTGCTGAGTGAATGGCGGCGCAGTTCGCGCATGGTGCTCACGCGCAACCCGAACTTCCGCGAGATGTTCTACAACGAGGAAGCGCCGGCCGACGACCCGCGCTCGCAGGCCATCGCCAAGGCCTTCAAGGGCCGGCGCATGCCGATGCTGGACCGGGTCGAGATCGCAGTCATCGAAGAATCGCAGCCGCGCTGGCTGTCGTTCCTGAACCGCCAGAGCGACTTCATGGAGCGGCTGCCCAACGAGTTTGCCGGCGTCGCGATCCCGAACAACAAAGTAGCACCCAACCTCTCGAAACTGGGCATCCGGATGGACCAGGCGCCGCTGGTCGATGCCACGCTCGCGTCGCTGTTCAACCAGGACAACCCGGTGGTCGGCGGCTACACGCCGGACAAGGTGGCGCTGCGCCGCGCCATCTCGCTGGCCTACAACAGTGACGAGGAAATTCGCCTGGTCCGCAGGAACCAGGCGATCCCCGCGCAAAGTGCGGTCGCCCCATTGACCTTCGGCTACGACGCGTCGTTCAAGTCCGAAATGAGCGACTTCGACGTGCCGCGCGCCCGCGCCCTGCTCGACCTGTACGGCTACCTCGACCGCGACGGCGACGGCTGGCGCGAACAGCCCGACGGCTCGCCGCTGGTGCTGGAATACGCCACCCAGCCCGATCAGTTGAGCCGGCAGTTGGTGGAGCTGTGGGACAAGGGCATGAAGTCCATCAAGCTGAAGATCGTCTTCAAGTCCGCCAAGTGGCCCGAGAACCTGAAGGCCTCGCACGCCGGCAAGCTGATGATGTGGGGCGTCGGCTGGCTCGCCACCTCGCCCGACGGCGACACGTTTCTGGCGCTGGGCTATGGCCCCAACAAAGGTGCGGCCAACCATGCTCGCTTCGACCTGCCGGCGTTCAACGCGCTCTACATCAAGCAGAACAAGATGCCCGACGGCCCCGAGCGCCAGGCGGTCATGCAGGAGGCCAGCAAACTGATGGTGGCCTATGTGCCCTACAAGATCAGCTCACACCGCATCGCCACCGACCTGATGCACCCGTGGGTGCAGGGCTACCGGCGCAATCCGTTTGTGCGCGAGTTTTACAAGTACGTGGATGTGGATCTGGCGGTGCAGCGCCGCGAAATGAAGTGATGATTCGACGCCTCTTCGCGACGCTGCTGGGCGCGTGGTTGGTCGGCTCGGCGACGGCGGCGACGCCGGCCACCGAAGGCACTGGCGCGCCGCGTGTGCTGCGGTATTCGTTTCCGGTCGCCGAAACCGGCTTCGACCCGGCGCAGATCAATGACATCTATTCGCGCACCGTCACGCCGCACATCTTCGAAGCGTTGTACACCTACGACCACCTGGCGCGGCCGGCCCGATTCAAGGCGCTCACCGCGGCCGCGATGCCCGAGGTGAGCGTCGATTTCCGCACCTGGACGATCCGACTGCGCCCCGGCATCTACTTTGCCGACGACCCGGCGTTCAAGGGCCAGCCACGCGAGCTGGTGGCGCAGGACTACGTCTACGGCTTCAAGCGCTTCGCTGACCCCGCGCTCAAGAGCCCGGTCTGGTCGTTCCTGGAGCAGATCGGCTATGTCGGTCTGAGCGAGTTGCGCCAGCAGGCGCTGAAAGACCAGCAACCTTTGGCCTACGACCGCGAGATTGCGGGCATTCGCGCGCTCGACCGCTACACGATTCAATTCAAAGTCGCCGAGCCGCGCCCACGGCTGCTCGAAAACCTGGCTTTGTCGGACCTGTTCGGCGCGGTGGCGCGCGAGGTGGCGGAGTTCTACGGCGACAAGATCATGGAGCACCCGGTGGGCACCGGCCCGTTCGTGCTGAAGGAGTGGCGCCGCAGTTCGCTGATCGTGCTGGAGCGCAACCCGGCGTTCCGCGAAATGCTGTACGACGCTGAGCCCGCCGCCGACGACGCCGAAGGCCGGGCGCTGCTGACGCAGTTCAAGGGCCGCCGCCTGCCGATGGTCGACCGGGTCGAGGTTTCCATCGTCGACGAGCAGCAGCCGCGCTGGCTGTCGTTCCTGAACGCGCAGGCCGACCTGATCGAGCGGCTGCCCAACGAGTTCATTGACCTGGCCATGCCCGGCGGCACGGTGGCGCCGCACCTGGCCAAGCGCGGCATCCGCGGCCAGCGCACGCTGGGCGCCAATGTGCAGCTCACGTTCTTCAACATGGACGACCCGGTGCTGGGTGGCTACACGCCCGAGAAGGTGGCGCTGCGGCGCGCCATCTCGCTGGGCATGGATGTGGAGCGCGAGATCCTGCTGGTGCGGCGCGGCCAGGCGGTGCCGGCACAGTCGCCGATCGCGCCGCACACGACAGGCTACGACCCGGCGTTCCGCTCCGAGAACAGCGAGTACAGCGTGCCGCGCGCCAAGGCGCTGCTCGATCTGTACGGCTATGTCGACAAGGACGGCGACGGCTGGCGCGACCTGCCCGACGGCTCACCGCTGGTGCTGGAGATGGCCACCCAGCCCGACCAACAGGCCCGGCAACAAGACGAAGTGTTCCGGCGCGACATGGACGCGCTGGGCATCCGCTCGCGCTTTCGCACCGGCAAGTGGCCCGAGCAACTCAAGGCCGCGCGCGCCGGCAAGCTGATGATGTGGCAACTCGGCTATTCGTCCGCCGCGCTCGATGGTCACCAGGCATTGGCCCGGCTCGACGGCCGGCAGGCCGGCGGCCAGAACCTGTCTCGCTTCAAATGGCCGGAATTCGACGCGCTGTACGACCGCATGTCGGCGCTGCCCGATGGCCCCGAGCGGCTCGCGCTGTTCGAACACGCCAAGCGTTTGTCGGTGGCGTGGGCGCCGTACAAGGTGCGGCTGCACACCATCCTCACCGACCTGTCGCAGCCTTGGCTGCTGGGCTACCGCCGGCCCTTGTTCTGGCAGGAGTTCTGGCACACCGTCGACGTCGACAACAGCAAGCGCCCTGCGCGCTGAAGCGCGAGGACGAATCGGCCATGCTCGACCGCCGCCATTGGCTCAGCTCCTCGGCCGCGATGGTGGCCGCCGCCGCCTTGCCCGGCGAGCGCGCCGCGGCGGCGAACCCGGCAGCGCCGGACAACACCTTGCGCGTGGCCTTCCGGATGGCTGAGACCGGCTTCGACCCGCCGCAGATATCGGACGAGAACTCCAGCAGGGTGGCGTCGAGCATCTTCGAGTCGCCGCTCACCTTCGACTACCTGGCGCGGCCGGTGAAGTTGCGCTTGCAGACGGCCGCGGCCATGCCGGAAATATCCAGCGACTTCAAGACCTTCACCTTCCGCATCCGCCCCGGCATCTTCTTCGCCGACGATCCGGCGTTCAAAGGAAAGCCGCGCGAGCTGGTCGCGCAGGACTATGTTTACAGCGTCAAGCGCTTCTACGACCCCAGGCTCAACGCCGAGAACATCTACATCTTCGAGAACGCCAAGGTGTTGGGGCTCACCGAGTTGCGCACCCGGGCACGCCAGAACAAGACCCCGTTCGACTACGACACGCCAGTGGCCGGCATTCGCGCGCTCGACCGCTACACCTTTCAGGTCAGGCTGGCCGAGCCCGGGCCGCGCTTTCACTTCAACTTTGCGACCCCGCAGATCACCGGCGCGGTGGCGCGCGAGGTCGTCGAAGCCTATGGCGACAGCATCGCCGAGCACCCGGTGGGCACCGGGCCGTTCATGTTGGGTACCTGGCGCCGCGCATCGAGCATCGAGCTGCTGCGCAACCCGGGCTTTCGCGAGCAGGTCTTCGAGGCCGAGCCCGCCGCCGACGACGCCCAGGCCCAGGCGATCGCGCGTGAACTGGCGGGCCGGCGCCTGCCGATGGTGGACCGGGTCGAGATCAGCGTCATCACCGAGGCCCAACCGCGCTGGCTGGCTTTTCTGAATGGCGCGCTGGACCTGCTGGAGCTGCCGACCGAGTTCGCGCCGGTGGCGGTGCCCAACGGCCTGCTCGCGCCGCACCTGGCGCGCAAGGGCGTGCGCGTGCAGCGCGCCTTGCAGCCCGACATGCAGATGACCTACTTCAACATGGACGACCCGGTGGTCGGCGGCAACGCGCCGGCCAAGGTCGCGTTGCGCCGCGCGGTGGCGCTGGCCTATGACAACGACGAGGCGAATCGCCTGGCGCGCAACGGCCAGGCCATCGCCGCGCAGTCCGTGGTGGCGCCGTTCACCTCGGGCTATGTCGAGAGCTTCCGCAGCGAAATGAGCCAGCACAGCCGCGCCCACGCCATGGCGCTGCTGGACCTGTTCGGTTATGTCGATCGTGACGGCGACGGCTGGCGCGAACAGCCTGATGGATCGCCGCTGGTGCTGCGCCTGGCCTCGCTGCCCGACCAGCGCACCCGCAGCCGCAACGAGCTGTGGCGCAAGTACCTGGCCGCGGTCGGCGTGCGCATGGTGTTCGACATCGCCACCTGGCCCGACCTGCTGAAGAAAACTCGCACCGGCAGCCTGATGATGTGGGGCTACGCCTGGTCGGCCGCCACACCCGACGGCAGTTTTTTCCTCGGCATCGGCTACGGCCCGAACGCCAGCGAGTCGAACGACGCCCACTTCAGCCTGCCCGAATACGACCGCATCTTCGAGCGCCAGACCGTCCTGCCCGACGGCCCCGAGCGCGAGGCGTTGATGCGCAAGGCCAAGAGCCTGCTGGTCGCCTACATGCCCTACAAGGCGCATGCGCACAACATCGTCAGCGACTTGCAGCACACGCGCGTGCGTGGCCATTGGCGCCATCCGTTCATGCGCGATTTGTGGCGCTATGTGGGGGTGGCGGGGCCGGGCGCAGCTCGCGGCGCCGGCTGACCGGCGCGGGGCCCGCGGCGGCTTGCGGTCGCGGCGGGCTGAACCCCGGCGTGGCAGCGTTGCGCAGCCGCCCCGAGTCGGTGATTCACCGTGCTGTGCCCGGCTCGCTTCTGTGGCACCCTTTGCGGGCCACGGCCGTGGCCGAACGCCAGCCCTTACCCTCTGCCTGACATGCCACTTCTTCCCGAACCCCAGATCACCCGCTACACCCGCTGGCTCGCCCAACAGCGCGGCCTGCATTTCGACGCCCACACCACCGAGGGCTACGACGCGCTGTGGCGCTGGTCGGTGGCCGACCTGCGGGCCTTCTGGGGCTCGATCTGGGACTATTTCGAGCTGCAGTCGCCGACACCGCACGAGACCGTGCTGGTCGACGTGGTGATGCCCGGTGCGCGCTGGTTCCCCGGGGCGCAGGTCAACTATGCGCAGCAGGTTTTTCGCCATGCCGACGCGGCCCACGCGGCGGGCCACCCGGCGATCGTCTTCCAGAACGAACGCCTGCGCGAACGCGGCGAGATGGTGCAAATGAGCTGGCCCGAATTGCGCCGGCAGGTGGCCTCGCTGGCGGCGCATCTCAAGCGCCTGGGCGTGCAGCCCGGCGACCGGGTGTGCGCCATCCTGCCCAACACACCGCACACGGCGGTGGCGTTTCTGGCGGTGGCCAGCGTCGGCGCGATCTGGTCGGTGTGCTCGCCCGACATGGGCCCGGTGGCGGTGCTCGACCGCTTTGAGCAAATCGCGCCGAAGTTGCTGATCGGCTGCGACGGCTATGTGTACGGCGGCGTCGAACACGACCGCCTGGCGGTGCTTCAAGGCCTGATCGCGCAACTGCCCAGCGTGCGCGACGTGGTGTTGTTGCGCTACCTGAACCCGGCCGCCACGTTGGCGGCGAGTGCCGGTCGCGCGCTGCACGACTTCGACACGTTGACGCAAGACGCCGCCACGCTGGCCCCCACCTGGCTGGCGTTCGAGCACCCGCTGTGGGTCGTGTATTCCAGCGGCACGACCGGCCTGCCCAAGGCCATCGTCCACGGCCACGGCGGGGTGGTGCTGGAGGCGCTGAAGGCGTTTTCGCTGCACAACAACCTGGGCGCCAGCGCCGCCACCGGCGACCGCTACCACTGGTACAGCTCGACCGGCTGGATCATGTGGAATTCGCAGATGGCGGGCCTCTTGTGCGGCACGACGATCTGCGTCTTCGATGGCAACCCGAGCGGAAAAATCGGCCAGGCCGACTGGTCCACGCTGTGGCGCTTTGCGGCCGACGCGGGCGTCACCTTCTTCGGTGCCGGCGCGGCGTTTTATGCCAGTTGCCTGAAGGCCGCTGTCGAGCCCGCGAAAGTGGCCGATCTGTCGCGCCTGCGCGCGCTGGGCTCGACCGGCTCGCCGCTGGCGATCGATTGTTACCGCTGGGTCTACGAACACCTTCCCAAGGTCGACGGGCGCGACATCTGGCTCGCGCCGATGTCCGGCGGCACCGACTTTGCCGGCGCGTTTGTCGCCGGGATGCCGACCTTGCCGGTGGTCGAAGGCGAGATGCAATGCCGCTGCCTGGGCGCCGCCGTCGAGGCCTGGAGCGAGCCCGACGCGTCGGGCCAAGGCCGCTCGCTGGTCGACGAAGTCGGCGAACTGGTCTGCACCAAGCCCATGCCGTCGATGCCGCTGTACTTCTGGGGTGATACAGCCATGGAGCCCGCCTTGGGGCGGCCCGGCGCCGGTCTCGTCGGCCGCCGCTACCACGACAGCTACTTCGACATGTACCCGGGTGTCTGGCGCCACGGCGACTGGATCCGCATCACGCCGCGCGGTGGCGCGATCATCTACGGCCGCAGCGACGCCACCATCAACCGCCACGGCATCCGCATGGGCACGGCCGAGTTGTACCGCGCGGTCGAGGCCCTGCCCGAGGTGCTGGACAGCCTGGTCGTCGACCTGGAATACCTGGGGCACGACAGCTACATGCCGCTGTTCGTGGTGTTGCGCGACGGGCTGGTGCTCGACGCCGTGCTCGTCAAGCGCATGCGCGAGTCGATCAAGACCGCGCTGTCGGCGCGCCATGTGCCCAACGAGATTTTTCAGGTGAGCGCGATCCCGCGCACCCTGTCGGGCAAGAAGATGGAGTTGCCGGTGAAGAAGCTGCTGATGGGCGCCGCGCCCGAGCAGGTGTTCAAGTTCGACGCGATGGCCAATGCCGATTGCGTGGCGTGGTTCGTCGACTTTGCGGCACGGCCGCGCGGGGGCTGATTACGGCGCGGCACGAATCTCGCATCTTGCACCCCGCGCCGAACGCAGAACGCAGAACGCCGCACGCCGGCCCGCACCACCGCATTCACGTTTCCATGAGCCACCGCCACGTCACGCTGCGCCAGTTCCGGTACTTCATCGCCGTGGCCGAGAGCGGGTCGGTCGCGGCCGCGTCTCGCATGCTGAGCATCGCCCAGAGTGCGCTGACCAAAAGCCTGCTGGAGTTGGAGGCCGAACTCGGCAGCAGCCTGTTCAAGCGCAGCTCCAAGGGCATGACGCTCACGCCGCAAGGCCACCGATTTCTCGTCAGCGCGCGCAAGGTCAACGGCTCGGTGGCCGACGCGCTGCGGCTGCACGCGGTGGACGCCGGCTCGGGCCTGTCGGGCGTACTGTCGGTGGGCGTGACCAGCCTGGTGGCGGGTTACTACCTGAGCGGGCTGTTCAGCCGCTTCCGGCGCAGTTGCCCCGCGGTGGAGGTGTTCGTCACCGAAGACAGCCCGCGCTTCCTGGAGCACCTTCTCATCAACGGCGAGCTCGACGTGGCCATCATGGTCAGCAACGCGCTCACCGAGCCGCAGGCCATGGTGGCCGAAACGCTCACCCGCAGCCCCAACCGCGTGTGGCTGCCGTCCAACCACGAGCTGACCTTGCGCGACGAGATCACCCTGGCCGAATGCGCCGCCTGCGACCAGATCGTGCTGGAGGCCGACCGCATCGACGAGCTGATGGCCAGCGTGTGGGCGCGCCACCAATTGAAGCCGCGCACCATCCTGCGCACCGCGTCGCTGGAGGCGGTGCGCTCGCTGGTGGGTGCCGGGGCCGGCATCGCCGTGCTGCCGGATTTTTTGTACCGGCCCTGGACGCTCGACGCCGAGCACGTGGAAGTGCGCCGGTTGCGCGACGCGATCCCCGCGGTCGATGTGGGGTTGGTGTGGCGCCGCGGCTCGGGGTTGAAGGCGGCGGCGACGGAGTTCATCGAGCTGGCGCGGGAGCAGTCGAGGGCGCGCAGGGCCTGACCGCGGGGCCAATGACCGCCGGGCGGACGCGGCCCTTCTACACTCGCCGTTTTCACCCACCCAGCGACGCCCATGACTGCCACGACCACGCCCTACCCCGACACCCGCCTGCTGATCGCGGGCGTTTGGACCGCCGCCGTCAGCGGCAAGACCTTGCCCGTCGTCAACCCCGCCACCGGCCAGGAAATCGGCCGCGTCGCGCACGCCGGCATTGCCGACCTGGACCACGCGCTGGCCGCCGCACAGCGCGGCTTCGACACCTGGCGCGCCACTTCGGCGCACGAGCGCTCTGCCGTGATGCGCCGTGCCGCTGCGCTGCTGCGCGAGCGCGCCGACGGAATTGCGCGGCTGCTGACGCAGGAGCAGGGCAAGCCGCTGGTCGAAGCGCGCGGCGAGGTGCTCGCCGGGGCCGACATCATCGACTGGTTTGCCGACGAAGGCCGGCGCGTCTACGGGCGCATCGTGCCCTCGCGCAACCTGGCGGCGCAGCAGATGGTGCTGAAGGAGCCGGTCGGCCCGGTGGCGGCGTTCACGCCGTGGAACTTCCCCGTCAACCAGATGGTGCGCAAGATGGGCGCGGCGCTGGCCACCGGCTGCTCGTTCCTCGTCAAGGCACCCGAAGAAACGCCGGCCTCGCCGGCCGCGCTGGTGCAGGCCTTTGTCGACGCCGGCATTCCGGCCGGCACGCTGGGGCTGGTGTTCGGCAACCCGGCCGAGATCTCGGCCCACCTGATCGCCAGCCCGATCATCCGCAAGGTCACGTTCACCGGCTCCACGCCGGTCGGCAAACAGCTCGCCGCACTTGCTGGACAGCACATGAAGCGCGTGACGATGGAGCTGGGCGGCCACGCGCCGGTGATCGTCGCCGAAGACGCCGACGTGGCGCTGGCCGTGAAGGCGGCCGGCGCGGCCAAGTTCCGCAACGCCGGCCAGGTGTGCATCTCGCCGACGCGCTTTCTGGTGCACAACAGCCTG
>JAYSVE010000504.1:0-1655 GCA_043718725.1 Methylibium sp. | reverse complement strand
AGGTAGTACTGGTCGACGCCGGCCGAATACTTGAACGGGTCCATCACCGTCGACTCGGCAGCGAACGCGGCCGTCAGGCTGCCGCTGGCCGGCGCCTGCGCAGCAGCCGAGAACGCCAGCAGGCCCAGGCAGAGAGCGCCCGCCAGCGCCAGGCGGGGACTGGTCATGAACTGGCGAGTGGGGACGAGGTTGGATGGCATGCGTTCGTCCGATGGTCGGTGTCGTGATCAAGTGGCCCGCGAGCGCCGAAAATCTAAAATTGGTAAAGCAAGTATGGAACGCTGCGCACTGTCTGCGCAAGGTGGTGCTGCGCCTTTTCATGCAGGGTTTACCCTTTTACAGGGCGAAGATTCAGGGAAAAATGAAGGTAACATTGCGCAGACTGCGGCTTCATTTTGAAGACTTAAAAATTCAGGTATGTTTCTGGCAACGTCGCAGAAGCGTTGCTCGCTGGCGCCCCGGCCGCCCGCCACGGCGGCGAGACAAAGCCGATCACGGGCGGACGCCGGGCCGACTGGGCGCTGCGCAGCCTGCCCTGCGCCAGGCCGACGACCCGCACGTCGATGGGCCGAGAGGCTTGAAATTTTTGTGTCGGGCATGAGCGCCCCCAAGGCCGCCGCCGTGCGGCGTCCGCCGCCCCGCGGGGGTCAAGCAAAGTGGCAAAGCCACATTTCCTTGAGCGCCGACATGCCCATCGTTCATCGCCGCGAGCAGGGTGGCGGTGCCGTGTCGTTCAGGGGTTATCTTGCGCGAAGCCCCGCATGCGGCTGCCTTGGGCTGGGTTCGCGCAGTCGATTCCACCAACTGGGACAGGTTCATCTTGGCCGACGGCGCTGCGTGCGGCAGATCGTGCTCGAGGCCGGCAAGGCTCGACCTGGTTTGGCGCTGGCGATTGCGCCTCGGGCAGGTGCCGCCAGTTGCACACTACTGAAAAACACCGCACCCGCGCAGAATTGGAACGACGTTCATTGCGCCGCGTTCCTGGCGGCGGCGGCGGAGGCGGAGGCGGAGGCTGTGTGGGTCGACACGCTTTTGGATTGAGTCCAGCGCTGCAGCTTCTCGCGGGCGCCGTTGCTCGCCGGGTCCATCCAGGCGTCATGGCCGGCGCGCCGGGTGCACAGTTCGATCACGTAGCCGTTGGGGTCGCGGAAGTAGATCGAGTCGATGAAGCCGTGGTTCGACACACCGCGGGTCTCGATGCCGCCGGCCCGGCCCTGGGCGAACAGGCGTTCGAGCACCGGGCGGTCGACCTCCAGCGCGATGTGCAGGTCGAAATCATGCTGGGGCTTGAAGTCGAAGGCCATGTCGGGCGCCTCGAAGAAGGCCAGGAACGAGCCGTCGCCAAGCCGGTAGAAGGTGTGCAGCGTGTTCGTCGCGCGGCCGCTCATGCTTTCGGTGATTTCCAGTGTGCCGGCCAGCGGCAGGCCGAGAAAGCTTTCGTAGAAGGCCCGGGTCTGCTCCGAGTCGCGGCAGCGGTAGGCGTTGTGGTGCAGTTTGCGGATCATGGTGAAGCTCCCAGGAAGGGGCTGACGTTCAGGGGGTCTGCGGCGGGTCGACCAGGTGCGCGGTCAGGGCAGCAACAGCACCCGGCCCACGGTGTCGCGCGCCCGCGCCAGCGCAAAGGCCTGGGCATGTTGCGCCATCGGCAAGCGGGC
>JAYSVE010000503.1:0-1660 GCA_043718725.1 Methylibium sp. | reverse complement strand
CGCGGTAGGGCATGTAGACCGCGCCGATCATCTTGGCCTCCTTGAACAGGGCTTCGCGTTCGGCGCCGTCGGGCAGTGCTGAAAGCTGCTTGTAGATCGCGTCGAAGCGCGCATTCTTGAAGCGCGCCATGTTCTGGCCGCCGGCCTGGGTCGAATCGAAACGCTGCAGTGAGCCCTGGCCGTCGGGGTCGGCGGCGCTGCCGGCCAGTGACCAGACCTGGAACTTGCCGGCGCGACCGGCCTTCAGGTTCTCGGCAAACGACTGGATCTGGAAGCGTGTCTTGATGCCGACCGCCTCGAGGCTCTTGCGCCACAGCGTGTCGAACTCGCGGTTGATCTGCTCGGGCTGGGTCGATCGCACGACCTCCAACGGCCGGCCGTCGGGCTGTTCGCGCCAGCCGTCGCCGTCGCGGTCGACGTAGCCGAACAGGTCGAGCAGGGCCTTGGCGCGTGCCGGGCTGTACTCGCTCATCTCGCTCTTGTAGGTCGGATCGAAGCCGGTGGTGTGCGGCACCACGTTCGACTGCGCCGGCACCGCCTGGCCTTTGCGGACGACACGGATTTCGCGCTCGTTGTCGTAGGCCAGGCTGATCGCGCGGCGCAGCGCGATCCGCTCCGGGCCATAGCCGCCGACCACCGGGTCGTCCATGTTGAACATGAAAAATCCGGTGTCCGAATTGACCTGCCGCACCGCCTGAATGCCCCGCTTGGCCAGGTTGGGTGCGAGCTTGCCGTTGGGCATCGCCTGCGTGATGAAACCGCCGGGCAGGCTGCCTGCGCTGGTGGCGAGGATGTCGACCTGCTCGTTCAGGAACGAGAGCCAGAACGGCTGTTCCTCGGGCACGATGGTCACGCGCACCTCGTCGACCAGCGGCAGCTTGCGGCCCTTGAAGCGCGCCAGCAGCACCTGGCCTTCGGCGTCGTCGGCGGCGGGCTCGGCGTCGTAGGTGCGCTCGCGGTACTCGGGGTTGCGCTCGAGCACGATCAGCGAGCTGCGCCGCCACTGCTTGAGCTTGAAAGGGCCGGTGCCGACCGGGTGCGCATCAACCTGCTCGCCGTAGAACTCGACCACCTCGCGCGCCTGCGCGCCGACGAGGTCGGAGCCGGCGAGGATGCCGAACACCAGACGCGGGCGCGGCTCGGCCACCTGGATCTGCAGCGTGTAGCGGTCGAGTGCCTTCAGGCCCTGGATCGGCGCGTTGTAGTCGAACGGCTTCTTGGCATCGAGTGCGGCCTTGCGCACCTCGGTCAGGCCGAGGATTTTGTAGGTGTCGATCCAGCCCCACAGGGGGCTCTTGTTGGCCGGGTCGGCGATGCGCTGGTAGGGGTAGACGAAGTCTTGTGCGGTGACCTCGCGGCGCACGCCCTTGAAGGCGGGGTCGCTGGTGAAGTAGATGCCCGGCAACACCTTGATCGTCCAGGTGCGGAAGTCGGCCGATGCGGTCGGCATCCCGTCGGCCAGCAGCGGCCGGACCTTGATCGGCCGCGCCAGGTGGTCGTACTGGTAGAGCGCCTCGAAGATGTGCGGCGAGATCGTGCGCGAGTACAGGTCGCTCATCTTGGCCGGGTCGAGCGTGTGCTCGGCGCTGCGGAAGGCGATGTTGAGCACCCGCTTGGCGTCGCTGTCGGCGGCCTGGGGGGCCAGCGAGGCCAGCGCCAG
>JAYSVE010000502.1:0-3876 GCA_043718725.1 Methylibium sp. | reverse complement strand
GAGCACCGGCATCCAGAACGGCAGGTCGTCGCCGTAGTAGTCGCTGTCGTACTCGAAGCCGCCGTGGTCGGCCACCAGGCGCTTGGTGTTGGGGCTGTCGCGGCCGGTGTACCAGCCCAGCGGCCATTGCCCCTGGGTGAGCTTGCGGATGATGTCGGTGCCCAACGCCACATGGCGACGCTCGACGTCTTCGGGCAGGTGCTGGTGGTGAATCCAGCGCCAGCCGTGGCAGGCGATCTCATGGCCCTGCGCGACCAGGGCCTGGGTGAGTTCGGGGTTGCGCTCCAGCGCCATCGCCACGCCGAACACCGTGAGCGGCAGGCCGCGCCGCTCGAACTCGCGCAGCACTCGCCAGGCGCCGGCGCGCGAGCCGTATTCGTACATCGACTCCATGCTGAGGTGGCGCGCCTCGAACGCCGGCGCGCCGACCAGTTCGGACAGAAAGGTCTCCGAGGCCGGGTCACCGTGGAGCACGCAGTTCTCGCCGCCCTCTTCATAGTTCAGCACGAACTGCAGTGCGATGCGGGCCTGCCGGGGCCACTGGGCATGGGGCGGATGGCGGCCGTGGCCGATCAGGTCGCGGGGGTAGTCCGGGGTCATCATCAAAGGGTCTCGCAGACGCTTGACAGTGGGGGCCGCGGCGCGGCGTGGATACACTTTACTGCGGCCCGCGATGGGCACTGTCACCAACCCGCGACGCGGGCTCGAACCCGCCGCACGAAAGGACGACATGGGCAAACTCAGCACCCACGTGCTCGACACCGCCAACGGCTGCCCCGCGGCGGGCATGCGGGTGACGCTGCTGCGCGCGGACGCCGGCCGCGCCGAGCCGATCAAGACCTTCACCCTCGGCGCCGATGGCCGCGCCGACGGCCCGCTGCTGGAAGGCGCTGCGCTGCGGCGCGGCCGCTACCGCCTGGTGTTCGCAGTGGCGCCGTACTTCCGCGCCCGCGGGGCCGAGTTGCCCGAGCCGCCGTTCCTGGACGACGTGCAGCTCGACTTCGGCGTCGCCGACCCCGACGCGCACTACCACATGCCGCTGCTGGTGAGCCCGTGGAGCTACAGCACCTACCGCGGCAGTTGAGCCCGCACAAGGGGCCGACGCCGCCATGGTGCTGAGCCGGCATTCCTGAACGACTTGCCATGGACGCTTACCTGCTCGACTGGCTCAACCTGCTGCTGCGCTGGGCCCACGTGGTGACCGGCGTGGCCTGGATCGGCGCGTCGTTCTACTTTGTCGGTCTGGACAACAGCCTAGCCACGCCGGCCGATCCGAACGACCGGGCCAAGGGCATAGGCGGTGAACTCTGGGCGGTGCATGGCGGGGGCTTTTACCACCAGCAAAAGTACCCGGTGTCGCCAGCGCGGTTGCCGCAGCAGTTGCACTGGTCGATGTGGGAGAGCTACTCCACCTGGCTCACCGGCTTCGCGCTGTTCACGACGATGTACCTGTTCAACGCGGGCACCTTCCTGATCGACAAGTCGGTGTTTGACTGGACGCCGAGCGCGGCGGTGGCCGCCGCGCTCGGATTCCTGGTCGCGTTCTGGGCCGTCTACGACACCCTCTGCCGGGTCTTCGGCCGGCGCGATCACGGCGACCTCATCGTCGGCGCGCTGGTTTTCGCCTTCATCGTCTTCGTGTCCTGGCTGTCGTGCCAACTGTTTGCCGGCCGCGCCGCGTTCCTGCTGGTCGGCGCGATGCTGGCAACCGCGATGAGCGCCAACGTCTTTGTCGTGATCATCCCCGGCCAGCGCAAGGTCGTTGCCGCGTTGCGCGCCGGCTTGCCCGTAGCCCCGCTGCACGGCCAGCGCGGCAAGCAGCGCAGCGTGCACAACACCTACTTCACCTTGCCGGTGATCTTCACGATGTTCAGCAACCACTACGGCTTCGTCTACGGTGCCCGGCACAACTGGGTCGTGCTGGTGCTGCTGATGCTGGCCGGCGCGCTGATCCGCGCCTCGTTCGTGCTGCGCCACAAGGCCCTGGCCACCGCGCGGCCGGTGCCGTGGCGCTACGCCATCGTCGGCACGCTGATGCTGGCCGGCGTGGTGGCGGCACTCGCGCCGGCGCCGCGCGCCGCGGTGGCCGGGCTCGCACCGGTGCGGTTCGCCGAGGTGCAACAGGTCGTGAACGCGCGCTGCGTGATGTGCCACAACGAACAGGTGGTCAGCAAGAACGTGCAACTGCACACGCCCGAACTGATAGGCAAGAACGCCCAGATGCTGTACCAGCAGGCGGTGGTGCAAAAGCTCATGCCGATCAACAACGCCTCGCAGATCACCGACGCCGAACGCGCTCTGCTGGGCCGTTGGTTCGAGGCGGGGGCGGCGCTGCAATGAGGCGCTGCCGCATCGACACGGCGGGCTTTCGCCCGGCTCGGGCCGGGCATGCACAATCACGCCTTTTTTGCCCAACGGCAAGAGGCGCATGTGTTCAAGAATCTGTTGGTGTATCGGATCGCCCCGCAGGGCCTGGCTTCGGTGCCGGCGACCGAAGAAAGATTGCAGGCCGCCGGCTTTGCCGAATGCGGCGCGACGCAGCCGCGCTCGGCCGGCTGGGTCGCGCCGCGCGGCGTCGCCCATGGGCCGCTGCTCGAAGTCGTCGACGGCCAGTGGTTGATGGCGCTCAAGATCGAGCAGAAGATCCTGCCCGGCCCGGTGGTCAAGCGCCAGGTCGAGTTGCTGGCCACGCGCATCGAGGCCCAGACCGGCCGCAAGCCCGGGCGCAAGCAGTTGCGCGAGCTGAAAGACCAGGCCCAGCTTGACCTGATGCCCATGGCCTTCACCAAACAGGCCATTCTGCGGGTGTGGATCGCCCCGGCGCAGCAGTTGTTGATGGTCGACGCCGGCAGCGCCGCCAAGGCCGACGAGGTGCTGACGCAGCTCGGCAAGGCGATCGATGGCCTGGCGGCGCGAGTGATCAACACGGCGTTGTCTCCCGCGGTCGCCATGACCGACTGGCTGGCCAGTGGCGAGGCGCCGGCCGGCTTCACGGTCGACCGCGACTGCGAGCTGAAGGCCGCGGACGGCGAGAAGCCGACGGTGCGCTACGCCCGCCACGCGCTCGACATCGTCGAGGTCCGCGAGCACCTGTTGGCCGGCAAGCAACCGACGCGGCTCGCGCTGACCTGGCAGGGGCGGGTCTCGCTCGTGCTGACCGACAGCTTGCAGATCAAGCGCCTGGCCTTCCTGGACGGTGTGTTCGAAGCCGGCAAGGCGGGCAAGGACGAGTCGTTCGACGCCGATGCGGCCATCGCCACCGGTGAACTGGCGCCGCTGATCAATGGCCTGATCGATGCCTTGGGCGGCGAGGCGGTGATCGGCGCCTGAAACTGCGTTGGCGGGCCGCGTCACAATCGTGTGCGGTCCAACGCCCGTCCGAGGCCGGCCGGACCGCGTCGCCCAACCCGCAAGGAGACAAGATGAACGGTTTGATGATGCAGCAGCCGCTGCTGATTTCGTCGCTGATCGTGCACGCCGAACGCCACCACGGCGAGCAGCAGGTGGTGTCGCGCCGGGTCGAGGGCGACATCCACCGAACCACCTACCGCGAAATAGCGGCGCGCTCGCGCCAGATGGCCAACGCGCTGGCCACGCTCGGCGTGAAGCCCGGGGCGCGGGTGGCGACGATGGCCTGGAACGGGCACCGCCACATGGAGCTGTATTACGCCGTGTCCGGCTCGGGCGCGGTGCTGCACACGCTGAACCCGCGCCTGCACCCGGACCAGGTGGTCTACATCGCCGACCACGCCGAAGACCAGGTGCTTTTTTTCGACCTGACCTTCCTGCCGCTGATCGAGGCCGTGGCCGCGCGCGTCAAGACCATCAAGACCTTTGTGGCAATGACGGACCGGGCGCACATGCCGGTCAACAGCA
>JAYSVE010000501.1:0-3880 GCA_043718725.1 Methylibium sp. | reverse complement strand
GGTCGGTCTGGGCGATACCGTGCATCGCAAAGGCCCGAGCCCGGTCCAGCCACATCGGCTCCTGCGTGCGCTGGTACAGCTTCAGGAAGGCGTAGCCGTTGCCAGCGGTGCCGTGGCACAGGTTCGATCCCTTGGCCAAGGGGCCCGCGGCCCAGACGGCGCGGCCTGCCGCAAGCAACAAATCATCCAGCTCGGCGCCTGGAAACTCGGCCAGGCAGATGACGAAACCCGGCGCGCCATGGCAGAACTGCATCAGCGCCCGCGATGGGCGACCGCCCGGCAGCACCAGGTGTGTGGGCCAACTGGCCTGATCGCCAACCCGGATGGCCGTGCGCGAGATGGTGGTGGTGATGCAGGCCTGCCATGCCGCCCAGTCTTGATGACCCAGCAGGCGGCGGCCGCGGATCAGCGGCGACGCCGTGGCCACGAAACCGTGAACGGCGTCGAGGTAGGTGGACTGCGCGCCGTACAGGTCCTGGGTCCAGTAGTGGCAGCCGTGTTCGGGCGACCACTGCAACTGCGACCAGAGCTTGGCCGCGGTCTGCCTGAACAGGTCTGCCCAGCGTGCGTCACCGGTGCGTTCATGCAGGAACAGCGCCGCGAGCAAGGTGCCAGGCGATCCCCACATCAGCTCGCGCGCAGGATGGTCGAGATTGCCGGCGATCAGCGCGGCAATCCGGTCGGCGCGCTCGGCGCCGGGCCAGGCGCCATAGGCCAGCAGCTCAATCGGCGTGTCGCCCATCAGGAAAGCGGCGAAATCCTGGCTGCCGGACGACTTGAGCGCGGCGTGGTGACGGCTCAACAAGCGATCAAGGTCGTCGAGGTAGCTGCGCGAAAGGCTCGCGGCGCCCACCGCTTGCAGGTAGTGCAGCGCCCAGATGACGCCGCAGGCGCCGTCGTACAGCGTGGCGGCCACTTGATCGGCGTCTTCGTCGCCTTCCACGTCGCGCGGGTGGAGCGGCCAGTACCGATCGGGCGAATAGCGATCCTCGGTGTCGCGCACGACGCGACGGATGGTTTGGCGGGCCACATCTGGGTCCCAGGCCATGGGCCGCAGCGCTTCGTGGCGGGTGGGGTCGCAGAGCATCGCCGGCCGAGATCAGAATCCCGCGGGCCGGCGGTCGAACCAGGGCCGCGCGCGTTCGAGTTGGCCGCCCAGGCGAAACAGCGTCGCGTCTGCGCCGAGGCGGGCCACGAACTGCATGCCGATCGGCAGGCCGGCCGCGTTCCAGTGCAGCGGCACCGACATGGCCGGCTGGCCGGTGGCGTTGAACAGCGGCGTGAACGGGATGTACGCGAAGGTCTTCTCGGCTTGCAGCCGGATCGCGCCGAGCGCCTTCATCAAACGGCCGGCGTTGAAGGCGTTGACGACGCCCATCAGGCGCTGCTCGGCCGCGCTGGGCTGCAGCGCACCGATCAGCGCCGGCGGCGCGGCGAGCGTGGGCGTCAACAACACCTCATGGCGCTCGAAGAACGGCGCCATCCTCCGCGCCGTCAACTGCAGTGTGTGCACGGCGCCGGCATACTCAGTGGCGCTGATCGAGCCCCCGATCAGCCCGGTGGCGTAGGTCGCCGGCTCGAAATCGCGGCGCTGCGGCCGGCGCTTCAGCAGCCGCGCCAGGTGCTCGATCTCGGCCCGCGTCTCGGCCGCGATCACGGTCGCGAAGGCAACGGCGCAGGCCTCGTGGTCCAGCGGCGGCGCCGCTTCCTCGACGTGATGCCCGAGCGAATCGAGCAGCCGAGCCGTCGCTTCGAGCCCGGCAATGCAGTCGGCATGCACCGCGCCGTGGCCGAACAGCGGCTTCGCTGTGTAGGCGATGCGCAACCGGCCGGGGTCGGCGCCGACCTCTGCCAGGAACGGCCGCACCGGCGTTGGCGCGGCGTAAGGCGCGCCCGGGTCGGCGCCTGCGGTGGCATCGAGCATGGCGGCGCTGTCGCGCACCGAGCGGCTCAGCACATGCTCGATGGCGAAGCCATGCCAGAGCTCGCCGAACTCGGGCCCGGTGGGCGTCATGCCGCGGCTGGGTTTGAGGCCAAACAGGCCGCAGCACGTCGCGGGGATGCGGATCGAGCCGCCGCCGTCGCCGCCGCTGGCCAGCGGCACCAGGCCGGCGGCCACCGCCGCGGCCGAGCCGCCGCTCGAGCCGCCGGGCGAATGGGCCAGCGACCAGGGATTGCGCGTCGGCCCGAACAGAACCGGTTCGGTGTGGGCCGCCAGGCCGAACTCGGGGGTGTTGGTGCGACCGGCGATCTGGACACCGGCGGCGCGAAAGCGTCGCACCAGTTCACTGTCGCGCGGCATGGGCAGCTCGGCCAGCAGGCGGTTGCCACCGGCCGTGGGCTCGCCCGCCAGCGTGGCGATCAGGTCCTTGAGCAAGAACGGCACGCCGGCAAACGGCGCCGCCGGGTCGATGCGAGCCGCCTCAGCGCGGGCCTGGTCATGGCGGGTGCGAATCACGGCGTTGAGCGCCGGGTTGTGGGCCTCGATGCGGGCGAATGCGGTCTCCAGCAACTCGGCGGCGCTGACCTCGCCGGCGCGCACCAGCGCGGCCAGGCCGAGGCCGTCATGGCGCACATAGTCGGTGAAGGAAATCATCGGGGCCTCCGCGCGGGTTGTGCCGGGTGTCGCCCATTGTCGCTGCGGGGCGCGCGACGTCCCGCCTCAGCCCCGATGAACATGCTGCCTCAACGCGTCCAGATCCAGCACCCGAACACCCCCGTATTCGATGCGGATCAGCTGCAACGCCTGCAGTGAATGCAGCGCCTCATTGACCCGTTGGCGCGACAAGCCCACCAAATAGCCCAGCTCCTGCTGGGTGATTCGCAACAGCGTCCCCACGCCCGGGTACAGCGTCGGGTGGAACAGCGCGGCCAGGCTGCGGGCGACGCGCGCGTCGGGGTCGTTCATGCGGTCGATCTCGCGGGCGCCGATGAACTGGCCCAGGCGCTCGTTGAGCTGCTGCATCACGAAGCGGTTGAACGGGATGCTGCGGTCGAGCAGCCAGTGAAAGGTCGCAACGCTCAGGCCCGCCACACGGCTCTTGCGCAATGCCTGGATGTTGTAGCGGTAGGCCTCGCGCTTGATCACCGTGCCTTCGCCGAACCAGCCGCCGGGCGGCACGCCGGTGAAGGTGATGGGAATCCCCATCGCGGTGTCGTTGCTCATTTTCAGCAGGCCATCGATCACGCCGAACCAGTAAGTGACCGGCCGGCCAACGCGGCACAACAACTCCCCGGTATTGACTTGCACGGCCTTGAGGTCGGCCACGGCGCGTTCGCGCTCATCGTGCTGCAAGGCCTTGAGCCAGAGGATGCCGGACAACTCTGATTCATCGAGCGCACGCGCGCGTTCGAGCAGGGGCGCTGGCGCGGTGGCGCCGATGGTGGGCATGCTGGTTGATCCGGGAAAACACGGAGAGAGGAGACACCAAGATTGTCGTCATAACGACAACATGGCGTCAAACTTTTCCCTACAGTCCAGCCTCTCGAAGGCCCCGCCCGTCCCACCCAGGAGAATTCCGTGCAGACGACCTTTCCCCGTCTGATGCTTGAGCATGCCGCGCAGCGCCCGCAAGCGCCTGCGCTGCGCGAGAAGGAATATGGCATCTGGCAAAGCCTGGGCTGGGCCGCGCTGGCTCAGTTGGTGAGCGAGCTGGCCTGCGGCCTGGCGCAGGCGGGCCTCAAGCGCGGCGAACATCTCGTCGTCGTCGGTGAAAACCGGCCGCGCCTGTACGCGACGATGTTGGCGGCGCAGTCGCTGGGCGCCATTCCGGTGCCGCTTTACCAGGACGCGGCGGGGCAGGAGTTCGTGTTCCCGATCAACAACGCCGGCGTCGCCTTCGCGGTGGTTGAAGACCAGGAGCAGGTCGACAAGGTGCTG
>JAYSVE010000051.1:0-2387 GCA_043718725.1 Methylibium sp. | reverse complement strand
ACCGGTTTCGTGCGTGACTACAAGCTGCGCCAGCCGGACCAAAAAAGCGCGGCCGTGCAGGCGATTCAAAGTCTGAACTACCAGGTGATTGCCGCGGGCGATTCGTACAACGACACCGGCATGCTGATGGCCGCGGATGCGGGGTTTTTCATCCACCCCCCGGAGTCCATCGTTGCGCAGTTCCCGCAGTTTTCGGTGACGCGCAACTACGCCGAACTGGCGGCTGCGATCAATGGCGCGGCACAGCGGCTGCTCGGCGGCGGCGTGAATCCCGCGCCCTGAGTGCGGGTGGCGCGGCGCCGGCGCCGCCGCTTGGTTCAGGCCAGCCAGGCGCGGGCGTTCTGGTACATGCGCATCCACGGGCTCGCGGCGCCCTTGTCGCCGCTCGTCCAGCTCATCTGCACGTTGCGAAACACCCGCTCGGGGTGCGGCATCAGCACGGTGAAGCGGCCGTCGGCGGTGGTCACGGCCGTGAGCCCCTCGGGGCTGCCATTCGGGTTGAAGGGGTAGGCCTCGGTCGGCTTGCCCGCGTGGTCGACAAAGCGCATCGCGCGGTGCACCTGGGCCGGGTCGCCGCGCTGCGAGAAGTCGGCAAACCCTTCGCCGTGCGCCACGGCAATCGGCATGCGGCTACCGGCCATGCCCTGGAAGAAAATGGACGGGCTGTCGAGGACCTCGACGAGCGACAAACGGGCCTCGAACTGCTCGCTCTTGTTGCGCGTGAATCGGGGCCAGGCCTGGGTGCCGGGAATCAGTGGCGCGAGGGCGGCCATCATCTGGCAACCATTGCACACGCCGAGCGCAAAGGTTTCGGTGCGGTTGAAGAACGCCGCGAACTGCTCCGCCAGGGCCGGGTTGAACAGCACCGAGCGGGCCCAGCCTTCACCGGCCCCCAGGGTGTCGCCATAGCTGAAACCCCCGCAGGCGACGAAGCCCTGGAACATGTCGAGCCGGGCGCGGCCGGCCTGCAGGTCGCTCATGTGCACGTCGAAGGTGTCGAAGCCGGCGCGGTCCATCGCGTAGCTCGTCTCGACATGGCTGTTGACCCCTTGTTCGCGCAGGATCGCGAGCTTGGGTCGGGTTAGTTTCAAGGCCGGCGCGCGGGCCGGGTCAAAGCGCAAATGCAGGTGCAGGCCGGGGTCGGACGCGCTCCCCGCGGCGCCATGTTCGGCGTCGGCGCAGTCCGGGTTGTCGCGCAATCTGGCGATGCGCCAACTGACCTCGTCCCAGGCCTGGTGCAGGTCTCGCAACGGCGCGCTGAACACCGGCCTGGCGTCGCGCCAGACTTCGACGATTTGTTTGTCGTTGGGCCTGCCGATGACGTGGCTGAGCGGGCTCAGGCCGAACTCGCGCAGCGTTTGCAGCACCTCGTCGCGCTGCGCGCTGTGCACCTGGATCACCGCGCCCAGCTCTTCGTTGAACAGCGCGCGCAGGGTCAGCTCGTCGCGGCGCGCACTGACCTGCGCGGCCCAGTTCTTGGCGTCACCATGGTCGGCCCGGCTGTCCTGGATGCCGTCGCCGTCCTGCACCAGCATGTCGACGTTCAGGCTCACGCCCAGGTGCCCGGCGAAGGCCATTTCGCAGACCGTCGCCCACAGGCCGCCATCACTGCGGTCGTGGTAGGCCAGCAGCTTGCCCTCGGCGCGCAGCCGGTTGATCGCCGCGACCAGCGCCTTCAGCAACGCCGGGTCGTCCAGGTCGGGCACCTCGTCACCGAACTGGTTGAGCACCTGGGCCAGCATTGAGCCGGCCATGCGGCGTTGGCCGCGACCCAGGTCGATCAGGATCAGCGTCGTGTCGCCGCCCTGCAATTGCGGCGTCAGCGCGGGCCGCACGTCGTCCAGCGTGGCAAACGCCGAGACGATCAGCGACACCGGCGCGGTGACGTGCTTCGCCTCTGCGCCCTGGGTCCAGCGGGTGCGCATCGACAGGCTGTCCTTGCCCACCGGCACGCCGATGCCCAGCGCCGGGCACAGCGCCATGCCGATGGCCTTGACGGTGTCGAACAGCGCGGCGTCTTCGCCCGGTTCACCACAGGCCGCCATCCAGTTGCAACTGAGCTTGACGCGGGACAGCTCGATGGGGGCCGCCAACAGGTTGGTCAGCGCCTCGCCCACGGCCATGCGGCCCGACGCCGCTGCGTTCAACACCGCCAGCGGCGTGCGCTCGCCCAGGCTCATCGCCTCGCCGGCGAAGCCGCTGTAGTCGGCCAGTGTGACGGCGCAATCGGCCACCGGCACCTGCCATGGGCCGACCATGGGGTCGCGGCTGCACAAGCCGCCCACGGTCCGGTCGCCGATGGAGATGAGAAAGCGCTTGCTCGCCACCGTCGGGTGGCGCAGCACGTCAAACGCCACCCGGTCCAGGCGCACATCACCGAGGGCCAG
>JAYSVE010000006.1:0-5743 GCA_043718725.1 Methylibium sp. | reverse complement strand
TGGTCTGTGCTCCCGGATGTTGAAACTGAGGTTGAAACTGAGGTTGAAAACGCTGTCGAAGCATCACGTCGAAATCCCGCCCCGCTGGGCGACTCGCTCATACGCAGCTCGGCCGCCGCTTGCGGCTGCACTGCCCGCCGAGCCCACCGCGCCAGCAGCCCGGCCAGCAACGTAGGCGGCACCACCGCCGCGCGCCATGCTTCCGCCGCTGCCGCCGCCGGAGGCACCGCTGCCGCCCGAACGCCCGCCACCCATGGCGCGCATCGCGACCATCGAGTTGGTGACCATCTGCGTTCCGCTTTGGATGGATGCGCCACCGGTCAGGCTTGACGCGAGCGATGGCGCTTGATAGAGCACGATGGCCAGAAGGCACATGATGGCCAGGTATGTGCCTGCGGCTTCGAGCGCGCCTACCGACCCAGGTACGCCAGCGACGAACGCGCTGCCATCGGCAATGGCGGCGACAACCCTGTCGGAGACGTATAGAGACATACCCAATGCGAAGAACACGAACCAGGACAAGACGACTGCGCTCAGAACGAATGAGAGCCAGCTATCGAAGAACCGCGCGGTAGGCTTGAACAGCAGGCAGAGGATCGCCAACGGGCCGATGGCCAGGGCAAACGTCAAGATGAGCTTGCCGAGCAAAGCGACGAATGCACCGAGGACCAGGAAGATCGTCGTGCCCAACGAGAACAGTAGGCTGGCCAGCACCAGGTCGAGCCTGAACATGCCAGCGTCCTTCCACAACAACGCGAGTTGCTCGTTGGCTGCGGTGTTTGCAAGGTCCAGCGCGCCAAACGCAGTGGCGGCGGCTACCGCCCTCGGGGCAACGAAAAGCGTGGCCAATCCGTCCTGCAATCCTGTAGCTGCGGCGGCCACATTGCCGCTGTAGTACAGACCCGGCAACGCGAATGAAAGGATGGCACCGACCTTGACCATCTTCCATGCAAATGTGCCGACGGGCTCGGTGGCTTCGCCGCGCATGACCGCCAAACCGTAGACCGCGACGTACACCGTCACGAGCAGCAGCGCGACCGGCACGAGCCCAACGGCCAGGTCACCCGACACGCGCGCGGCGTAGCCAAGGAAGAAGGCGTTGAACCATGTTTCTAGCCTGGCGAACATGGCGCGTTACTCCACCGTACCCATGCCGCCGGGCACGCCGGCGGAAGCAGGTTCGCACTTGCGCGCGGGAGCGCGCGACTCGCAGTGCGACCAGGCGCCGTTGAGCTTCACCGTCCAGAAGCGCGAGCGTTTGGTTGTGCCCAGCGTGGAGGGAACGCATCCCGTTTCCGAGAGATAGACGCTGCGACATTCCATCAGGCCAACCGGCCCTTCGATCATGAAGACCTCGCCACTTGCTGATGGGGGTGGCAACTTCCCACCGCCCTTGATGTAGCGCTGTGTGGCAGCCGTCAGCGGCGGCGCTTCGACCACCCTCTTCCCGTTGACGATTCGAACAGCCTCGTTGCCGGGAAACGCCGGGCCTGCCGGCTCCGCGTACGTCGTCGCGGCCGCGAGTGCGAACAACACACCGATTGCTGCGGTGGTGGGTTGAAGTTTCATGCTGCCCTCCGGGCAAAGATGCGCCGATCGCGCACGCGCTTATAGAACAGCGGAAGCCAGGTGCGCGGGTCGTCACCGACCTCGCTCCTGAGTTGCTCCAGCAGGTCGACGTTGTCGGTGGTCGAACTGAGGACGGCCAGAAAGTCGTCCATGCCACCGAGGTCGAAGTCGCACTGAACCGAGTCCGTTCCCTGCTTGCACAGAAAGCGCCGCGAGCCAGTCGTTCCGAGCGACTTGACGATGGCGAACTCGGCATCTGTCAGCCCGAGTCCACCGACGTACTCGTCGCGGTCGGCGTCCGCGTTGGGCAGCACGAGCTTGGTCACCGATTGCTCGATCATCGTGCGACCGTTTTCGTTCGAGAGCAGGTCAGCAACTTCCTGCGTGTCGAAGATGCCTAGGCCGTTCATCTTGCGGATGGTCTTCTGCTTGTGCTTCACGAACGGCGCGAAGGCCGGGTCGCCTAGCGCTTTCCAACACTCGGCGACGTGATAGATCATCGGTTCGCCGTTGACCAGCTCGTCCATCACGTTGAGCAGGTACATCATGATCGGCGTGCGAACGTCGGGGCTGCTGAGCACACCGGTGTAGTCGAAGCCGATCGCCATGTGGCTGCGAATATCGCCCAGGCGGTCGTCGGCCATGTCGAAGACCCAGCCCAGCTCACCACCGCGGCACCATTTGCCCAGGCGGTCGTAGAGGCTGTTTGCACCGGAGCGCGGCAGCGACTGGCGGACCGTGCTGAACCACCGAAGCTCCGGCTTGAGCGCGGCGACCGTCGCGACGGCGCGTGCGATGGCTTCGTGGTCGTTGGGCAGCAGCGGCATCTCGGGTGACACGATGCATTGCTTCACCAGCTCGGTCCAGAACCCGATGCGCTCCGGGGTCGCTTCGCGCTGGAACGGATTGCAGCCCGTGGGTTCGTTGCGCTCGAAGGTGTAGAAGATTCCCCCCAGCGCTCGGATGACGATCTCGGTGTCGCGGTCCAGGCTGAAGCTGACCACGCGGGGCCGAACCGCCCACTTCGGGGTCAAGGCCAGCAGGCCGGTCAGCAGCGTGGTTTTCCCCGACCCGGTCGAGCCGATCACGATGGTGTTGCCCGGCAGCTTCTTGCCCTCGCTGTCTTCGCCCTCGGGGCTGGCGTGCAAGTTCAGATAGAACGGGTTGCCGGCCGGCGTGCGCATCAGCGCCAGGGCTTCGCCCCAGGGGTTGCCGTCGCGCTTGCCTCGCAGGAAGTTGTGGCCGCAGGTCAGCGCCGCGAAGGCGCGGCTGCTGATCGTGGCCTTGCGTGGACGCCATTGGAAGTTGCCGGGCTGTTGCGAGAACCAGGCGGCATCGGCCACCAGGTCCACCGGCACCAGCTCCATCGCGGTGGTTTCGGTCAAGGCGCCCACCGCGCTTGCCGCGCGTTTTCCACACTCGTCGAGCGTGTCGCCGAACACTGCCAGCGTGTAGCTGTATTCGCCCATGACGAACTGGCCGTCGCCGAGCTGGTCGAGGGCGACGTCCATCGCTTCGATCTGCGTCACCACCGCATCGTCCGACGCGAGCAGCTGGTCCCGCTGCGTCGTCAGTGCCGCCATCGCCTGTCGGCGCGGCAGGCTGGAGAAGCTCTGCGTTTCGATGAACTCGGAGTCTTCGTAGAGCAGCGCGCCGAGCGTGCCCGGTTCGACCTGGCCAGCGAACTCCTTGATCGACAGCATGGACGCATAGCGCCTGCGCTCGCCTTGCTTGATCTCCAGCATGCCGCCGCCGAAGGTCAGGCGTGCGTCCGGCAAGGCCTGGTAGGCGGGCCCGGCAGGGAAACGCACCTTGCGCCACACGCCGTTGATGAGGAAGGAGAACAGCTCGCCCGATTCCCAGAACAACTGCCCGTCATGCTCATAGCATCCGAGCAGTGTGGGGCCGAACTCGCGAAGGCTGCGCTCGATCAGTGCACCCTGCTGCTCCATCACCGCAAGCGTCTGGTTTTGATAGTCCGACAGGCTTTCCTTTGTCTTGGACGCGCGCACGCTGCGCTTGGCGAGTTCGGACGGGAATGGCCGATACAGCAGAGTGATGTACAGCTCGTTGGACATCATCGGCGCCGCGCCGATGCGATCCTGATACGCCGCAGAGAACGCCGCGCTGAAGTCCGGCTCGGTCGCATCGGTCAGCCGGTCATGGATGCGCCGATGGATGCGGTGGTGGTACACGGCCGTGCGCCCTGCAGGCAGGTTGCGCAGCACGTTGCACCAGGCATCGTGCCGATCCTTGACGAGGTTGAACTCGGCGCTCTCGAAGGCCACGCCATCGATGCGCCACACCCGTAGGCAGTCGCCCGACCGCGTCGCGGTGTCGTGCTGCGTCAGCGGCGCTCCGATCGAGACGAACTCGCCAACGTTCGATTCCTTGCCCGCACGCTCCCAGTAGCGTGGGGTTGCACGGTCGGAACTAGCGGCGCCAAACATTGCGGCCCCCTCGCAAAGCTACGGGCGCGTAGCTGCGGGCCCCGTTGCGCAGCACCCGGTTCGGGTTGCGCACCGCCAGCTTGAGTTTGAGGACCATCTGCGTGAGGCGCTGATCGTCGCGGCTCGTGACGATGCGCATCCAGACATAGGCCACTGCGAGCGAGCCAAAGATGACCGGCGCGAAGCGCCAGTCCACCATCGTCGACAGCCACATGCCGGAGATGAACCCCGGCAGCAGCAGGACCACCAAGGGGACCAGCGGCACCCCGAATTTCATCGGGGGGCGTGTGGCCCCTTTGAACACGGTTTCGATCATGTTGTTCGTCCAGCCCTTCAGGCCATGAAGACGGCGGCGATCGCGGCGGCTGCGCCGGCGATGGCGCCACCGAACAGCAGGTTGGACACGTCGCGGAAGCTGGCGCCGGCAAACATGATCTTGTAGCCGGCCATGCCGACACCGACCGTCATCAACAGCAGCGTGATGGCGACGACGGTGTCGCGCGCAATCGTGGCACCGCGCACGACGGGTTCGAGCGCCTGGGCCATCGCAGGGCTGGTCGCCGCCAGGGCAGCGGCAAAGACCATGAGCGCGATGGCGGCGCGGGGTCCGGTATTGCGGGTAGCGATTCGGTAGGTGGTGGGGTTCATTGCGAGGCTCCTGGGTTGGTAGAGGTGAACGTGGCGGGCTTGGACGCGAATACGGACAACCTGTCTTGAGAAGGAATGAGTCCGGCGATGGCACCCAATGGGGCGTTGCCCGCCGGCTTCGCCCTGGACGACCACGCTGCGAGGACCTTGCCCACATAGCCGTGTCGGTGACCGGTCAAGAAGTTGCCGGAGTAGTAGCAGCTGAAGGCGTCGCGCAGCGCCGCTTGCTTCGACGTGCGCAGGCTGGCGCGAGAGAAACACTCGCCCAAGATGCCCTGCATGGCGGCGAGATTCGCGCAAGGCGTGAAAGCGGTCGCCGGGCTGAGGCCGAAGCGCTGGAAATTTCGCTTGTTGATCTGGCCGAGGCCGACGCTGTAGTTCCATCCCGCCGCGTCGAGTCCCGCAACTGTGGCCACCGCTTCGGCGAGGTTGACGGGCTGGCGCACGAGCGCCCCGCCGACGACGCCGATGGCGAACGGGTTGCCACCGCTCTCGACCTGAATCAACGCGTGGGCGGTGTCTTGCGCCACGAGCGGTGCGCAGCTCAGCACGAGGGCGGCCAAGTCGATCACCCGCCGCCACCTTGCGCAGCTGCTGCCGCCGCCGCCGCTTCGGCCGCGAGCCGGATTTGCTCGCTGATGACCCATGCCGCGTGGTCGCGGTCAAACTTGTCGTCCATCGAGTTCGGCGAGCTTGCGAAGGCCGCCTTCGCGGCGGGCAACCACTCGACAACCGAATCGCCCGACGGCGACCACCAGGTTCGTGACCATGGCCTCCCCTCGACAGCGACATGGATGACGCCACTGAAGGGGCAGCTATAGATGACCCGGCCGTTGTCGTCGGTGCCAGAGATGATTCGGTACTGTCCCGGGCACTGTTCAGGTGCCACGTACTGGTTGCCGGTACCACTGCTGCCACTCATGCTGCAGGTAGGCCAGCCGCGCCCGCGCGCAACGTCGCGCAGGGCCTGGCGCACGGTCGGCTCGCACTGGCTGATGTTTTTCCAGTTGCCAGCCATGCAGAGCAAAAGCTTGCAGCCGTCGACGGCGTGAGCCGGGCCGCTGAGCCCCAGGGCG
>JAYSVE010000500.1:0-9320 GCA_043718725.1 Methylibium sp. | reverse complement strand
CACATTGCCTTCAATGTCGCCCACCATCGGGTTGAGCTGGGCCAGGGTGATGGCAAGCATCAGCGAGCCCGCCTCACTTGCGCACGCTGAACACCTGGCGCAGATAGGCCAGGAAGGTCTCGTCCGAGCACATCACCTTGCCCGGCGTGTCGGCCAGCTTGGCCACCGGCTGGCCGTTGCAGCGGGTCAGCTTCATGACGATGCCCAGCGTGGTCAGGCCGGTGTCGTTGCTCAGGTTGGTGCCGATGCCGAAGCCGAGCTGGGTGCGGTCGGCAAAGTGGGCGTACAGCTTGAATGCGCTGTCCAGGCTCAGGCCGTCGGAGAACACCAGCCGCTTGGTGTGCGGGTCGATGCGCAGCCTGGCGTAATGCGCCAGCGCCTTTTCACCCCACACCACCGGGTCGCCGGAATCGTGCCGCAGGCCGTCGAACAGCTTGGCGAAGTACAGGTCGAAGTCGGCCAGGAAGGCGTCCATGCCGACGACGTCGGTCAGCGCCGTGCCCAGGTCGCCGCGGTATTCCTGCACCCAGTCTTCCAGCGCGGCCTTTTGGAAGTCGCGCAGGCGCACGCCGAAGGACTGGTAGGACTGCATGTACTCGTGCGCCATCGTGCCGATGGGCACCAGCCCCAGGGTGCGCGCCAGGTGCACGTTGGAGGTGCCCTTGAAGAACTGCGGCACTTCTTCCTTCAGCCGCTGCACCACCTCGGCCTGCCAGGCGCCCGAGAAGCGCCGGCGCACGCCGAAGTCGAAAAACTCGAACGGGTGGCGCCGCGTCGCCAGCATGCCGAAGGCGCGCACGCTGTCCAGCTTGGCGGCCAGGCGCAGCCGGCCCTCGGCCAGCGCGGCGCGCTCATCGAAGCGGCGGAAGTACAGCTCGTTGACGATGGCCAGGACATAGATCTCGAAGCCCATCACATGCACCTGCGGGCCTTTGGCGACGATCGCCAGGTCGCGCCCGACGGCCGTCACGGCGATGAATTCGCGCTGGAAGCGGAAGATGCGCAGGAAGTCGACGAAGTCTGACTTGATGAAGCGCAGGCCGCGCAGGTACAGCAACTCCTCGGGCTTGAAGGCCAGCGTGCACAGGTGGTCCAACTGCGCGTTGACTTCGGGCAGCAGGTCGGCCAGCGGAAATTCGCTGGGGTTGCGGCAGACGAAGTTGTATTCGGCCTGCGCCTCCGGGTGGCGGTGCAGCATCGCCTGCCACATCGTGAACTTGTAGAGGTCGGTCTCGAGCAGGTGGTTGATGATGGGTTTCATCGGTGCTTTCACGGCGAGGCCGAAACGGGCGCGCGCGGGTGCTCGGCGCCTGCGGTCGCAATGTACTGCACCCCCGCTGCGGTTTCAGCGCACCCGCGGCCCGGCCGAGTTGCCGCGTGGCTGGTCGATGCGCCGCCGGCCGATCGGTGGGTCGTCGGCGTTGCTGACGGCCGTCGAACAGGCGGTCGTGCAGGCGGGGCCCAAGCCGGTGCTTTGTCACGCCGGCAAGACCTTTTCTTGCGCCCTTCGCCCAGCAGGGTCGGCAGACAATCGGAGACTTGCAGCGCCGCATTTTCTGGCCTTGCGCGGGGTGCTTGCCAGGCGTCGCACGAACCGTCGAATTGAAGCCCTCCGAATGAAACCCCTTGCCCCGTACCCCGCCACGATCGCGTCGCTGCTGGCGCATCAGGCGCTGCGCCAACCCGCCGCCATCGCCCTGCTCGCCCCGGGGCGCGAGCCGCTTTGCTACGCCGACCTGCACGACGATGTGCGGCGCATCGGCAGCCAGCTTCGCTCGCTCGGCGTGGCGGCCGGGGCGCGCGTGGCCGTGGCGCTGCCCAACGGCCCGGAGATGGCCAGCGCCTGCCTGGCGCTGGCGGCCAACGCCACTTGCGTCCCGCTCAATCCGGCCAGCCCGGCCGCCGAGTTCCGCTTCTGCCTGCAAGACACCCGGGCGCAATGGGTTCTGCTGCGCCAGAGCGAGGCCGGCCCGGTCCGCGACGTGGTGCGCGAACTGGGGCTGGCGGTGGCCGAGATCCGGGTCGACCCGGCAGCGCCGGCGGGGCGCTTCGAGCTGGTCGGCCAGCGAGCGCGCGAACCCGAATCCGCCGCGCCTTGCGCGCCGCACGACACGGCGCTGCTGCTGCACACCTCGGGGACAACCGCGCGGCCCAAGCTCGTGCCGCTGAGCCAGGCCAACCTGATGGCCTCGGCGCAGCAGATCGCCGCGCACCTGGCCCTGGCGCCGGCGGACCGCTGCCTCAACGTGATGCCGCTGTTCCACATCCACGGCCTGGTCGGCGCGCTGCTGGCCTCGCTGGCGGGTGGCGCCAGCGTGGTGTGCACCCCGGGTTTCGACGAACGCGAGGTGTTCGACTGGATCGCCCGGTTCGACCCGAGCTGGACCAGCGTCGTGCCGACGATGCTGCAGGCCTTGCTGGCGCGCGGCGATGCCTACCGGCACAGCGCGCCGAACCACCGTTTCCGCTTCGTGCGCTCAGCGTCCGCGGCCTTGCCGGCCGCCCTGTTGCCGCGCCTCGAAGCGCTGCTGCGGGCGCCCGTGGTCGAAGCCTACGGCATGACCGAAGCCGCCCACCAGATGGCCAGCAACCCGGTCGCGCCGCAATGCCAGACCGCGGGCTCGGTGGGGGTGTCGGCAGGGGCCGAGATCGTCATCATGGACAAGGCCGGCACACACCAGCCGGCCGGCCAGGCGGGCGAGATCGCGGTGCGCGGGCCGGGCGTCATGCGCGGCTACGAAAATAACCCGGCGGCCAACGCCGAGGCGTTTCACCAGGGCTGGTTTCGCACCGGCGACCTCGGCCACCTCGACGCCCAGGGGCGGTTGTTCATCTCGGGCCGGCTGAAGGAAGTCATCAACCGCGGCGGCGAAAAGATCGCGCCGCGCGAGGTCGACAACGCCTTGCTCGAACACCCGGAGGTGGCGCACGCGGTGGCCTTCGGCCTGCCGCACCCATCGCTGGGCGAAGACCTGGCCGCGGCGGTGGTGCGGCGCGCCGGCTCCGCCCTGGACGAGGCGGCGTTGCGTGCCTTCCTGTTGACCCGCCTGGCGGCGCACAAGGTGCCTTCGCAGATCGTGTTCGTGCACAGCATTCCCGCCGGGGCCTCCGGCAAGGTGCGGCGCGACACCCTGTGCCAGGTGCTCGGCGCGGCGCTGGTGCGCGCCTTCGTGGCGCCCCGGACGGCCCGCGAGCGGGCGGTCGAGCAGGCCATGCGCGAGGTTCTTCAGGGCCCACCGATCGGCCTGCACGACAACTTCTTCGCCATCGGCGGCGATTCGCTGCGCGGTGCGCGCGTCATGGCGCGGATCAACCGCCAGTTCGGCCTGGACCTGCCGGCGACCGATTTGTTCAGGCACCCGAGCGTGGCCGCGCTGGTCGCCACGATGCAGGCCGCCGAGGCCGCACGCACAAACGAAGAGACGGCCTTGAGGACCGAGATCGAGGCCTTGTCGGACGAAGAAGTGGAGCGCCTGCTCGCCGAAGCCGACGCCGCCTCGACGCACCCGCCCCCGGCGAACCCGGCGCGGCCCCAACAGGCGCCCGGCCATTCGCAGGGGTCAAAGCATTGAGCGGTCTGAGCGGGGTGAAAATCAGTGCATGGGCCGGGACATTTCAAACCTCAACAGCATGGCGCTGATCCTCCATTGCAGCGGGCGGTCTGAGCATTGATGGGTTCCAAATTCGACCCGTCGCAGCCCGCTCGCGGTGCTGCCGCCGAGGCGTTGTCGGCTGACAGCGACGCCACGGCGACCCCGCTGTCGCCCGCGCGCCAGCGCTTGCTGGCGCTGCGAACCCAGCGCCGCCGGGCCGCACAGGCCGAGTCCGCCGACGCCGTGCCGCGGCGCGCCGACCCGGCTGCGCCGACGGCCTGCTCGTTTTCGCAGGAGGCGCTGTGGATCGTCGAACGGCTGGGCGCGGGTGCCGGGGTCTACAACGTGGCGCAGGCGCTGCACTGCGCCGGCGCGCTGGACGTGGCGGCGCTGGAGCGGGCGCTGCAGGCCCTGCTGGAACGCCACGAGGTGTTGCGCACCGGGTTTGAAGAACACGACGGCGTGCCGCTGCAACGGCTCCAGCCGGGCGCCACCGCGCCGCTGGTGCGGGTCGACGCCAGGCACCTCGCTGGCCCCGCCAACCAGGCCGCGTTGCACCAGCAACTGGCGCTGCAGGCGCAGCGGCCCTTTGACCTCGCCCGGGCGCCGTTGCTGCGCGCCAGCCTGTGGCAGCTCGCCCCGGACGCGGCCGAACCCGAGCACGTGCTGTTGCTGGTGCTGCACCACCTGGTGGCCGACGGCGGGTCGATGCAGGTGCTCGCGCGCGATCTGGGCGCGCTGTATGCCAGGTTCAGCGCCGCGCCGGGCGCACCGACGCCACCCGGCCTGACGCCGCTGCCGGTGCAGTTCGCCGACTGGGCCGGTTGGCAGCGCGACCGGCTGAGCGGGCGCGCCGCGGGTGCCGCCGGTGGCGACCTGGACTACTGGCGCACCAAACTGGCCGGCCTGCCCACGCTGGCGTTTGCTACCGACCTGCCGCGCCCGCCGCAACCGAGCTACGCCGGCCGGTCCTTGCACTTTGCCGTGCCGGCGGCCGTGCTGAGCCGGCTGCGCGGGCTGGCGCGCGAACACAACGCCAGCCTGTTCATGCTGCTGCTGACGGCCTTCAAGGCCCTGTTGCTGCGCTACACCGGCCAGGACGACGTGGTCGTGGGCGCGCCGGTGGCCGGTCGCGACCGGCCCGAACTCGAAGGCCTGGTCGGCTACTTCGCCAACAGCGTGGTGCTGCGCACCGATTTGTCCGGCAACCCGAGCTTCACAGAGGCGCTGGGCCGCGTCCGCCAGACCGCGCTGGAGGCCTACACCCACCAGGCCCTGCCCTTCGACCTGCTGGTGGCCGCGCTGAACCCGCCGCGCGACCTGAGCCGCAACCCGCTGTACCAGGTGTCGTTCGCGCTCAACAACCACGCCAACCACGCCGCGCCGGCCCGCACCCTGGGCGGCGCCGTGGCGCAGGCCCTGCCGCTGGCGCTGGGCAGCGCCAAGTTCGACCTGGCACTGACCTTTTCCGAAGCCGATGGACGCGAGCCGGACCGGGCGCTGGACGGCGTCATCGAATACAGCACCGACCTGTTCGAGGCCGGCACGATCGCGCGCCTGGCGGGCCACCTGCAAAACCTGCTTGCCGGCGTGGCTGCGGACGCCGGCCAGCGCCTGGCCAGCCTGCCGCTGTTGGACGACACTGAGCGGCGTCAAATCCTGCTCGACGGCATCGCCAGCGCCGATCCCGGCCTGGCCGCGGCTGCCGAGGTCGCCGTTCACACCCGCATCGAGCAACAGGCCCTGCGCACACCCGACGCGGTGGCGCTGCGGTTCAACGAGCAGGTTCTGAACTACCGCGACCTGAATGCCCAGGCCAACCAGGTGGCCCACCATGTGCGCCAGCTCGGTGCCGGGCCCGAGGTGCCGGTGGCCGTGTGCCTGGAGCGCTCGCCGCGCCTGGTGGTGGCGCTGCTGGGCGTGCTGAAGGCCGGTGCGGCGCTGCTGCCGCTGGACCCGGCGCTGCCGTCTGAGCGGCTGGCCTTCATGCTGCGCGACAGCGGGGCACCGCTGGTGTTGACCGAGTCCGCCCTCGCCGACCGGTTTGCCGGGCCCGAAGAGGGCGCGGACCGACGCCTGGTGTGCCTGGACACGCAGTGGCGCGAAATTGCCGCCGGCCCCGACACCCACCCGGCCCAGCCGACGCCGCCCGCGCAACTGGCCTGCGTGATCTACACCTCCGGCTCCACCGGCCAGCCCAAGGGCGTGTTGCTGGAGCAACGCGGCTGGAGCCACCACCTGCTGTGGATGCAGCGCCAACTGGGCGTCGAGGCGATGGATCGCTTTGTGCAGATCACCTCGATCGGCTTCGACGCGGCCTTGGTGGAGCTGTTCCTGCCGTTGCAGGCCGGCGCCTCGCTGGTGTTGGCGCCCCCCGGGGAGCAGCGCGACAGCGCCGGGCTGGCGCGGCTGATGCGGGACCAGGGCGTCACCATCTTGCAGATGGTTCCGACGGCGCTGCGCGACCTGCTGGCCGAGCCGGGCTTCGAAGCCGGGCGGCTGCGCCACGTCATCTGCGGCGGCGAGGCCCTGGCGCCCGGCCTGGCCGACGCCCTGCAGCGGCGCCTGCCGCACACCACGCTGGGCAACTTTTACGGGCCGACCGAAACCTCCATCGACGCATCCCATTTCGAGCTGCCCCGGCCGCTGCCCGGCGCGGCCGGGAGCAGCGGCGCCATCACGATCGGGCGGCCGATCGCGAACGCCCAGTGCTATGTGCTGGACGCCCACCTGCAGCCGGTGCCGGTGGGGGTGACGGGTGAGTTGCTGATCGGCGGCATCGGCCTGGCGCGCGGCTACCTGAACCGCCCGGAGCTCACCCGTGAGCGCTTCATCGCCGACCCGTTCGCGCCGGGTGAGCGCCTGTACCGCAGCGGCGACCTGGCGCGCTTTCGGCCGGACGGCAACCTGGACTGGCTGGGCCGCGCCGACACCCAGGTCAAGATTCGCGGCCACCGCATCGAGCTGGGCGAGGTGGAAGCGGGTCTGACGGCCCTGCCCGGCGTGCGCCAAGCCGTGGTGGTGGCGAGTGACGACGCCCCCGGCGGCACCGGGCTGGTCGCCTACGTGGTCATGGGGCCCGACGCCAGCGGCGACACGCCCGCCGACCTGAAGCGGCGCCTGGCGCTGCGCTTGCCCGACGCCATGCTGCCGTCGGTGATCGTCGTGCTGCCCGAACTGCCGCGTCTGGCCAACGGCAAGCTCGACCGCCGCGCGCTGCCTTCAATCGAGCCCCGCAGCGCAGCCGCCAGCCCGCCGGCCACGGCGGTCGAGCACCGCATCTGGGCGCTGTGGCGCGATGTGCTGGCACGCGACGACTTCGGCGTGCACGCCAACTTCTTCGCCCTCGGCGGCCATTCGCTGCTGGCGACGCGCCTGATCGCGCGCCTGCGCTCGGCCTTGCAGGTCGAGCTGCCGCTGCGGGTGCTGTTCGAGGCGCCCACGGTGGCCGGGCTGGCGCAGCGGGTCGAACGCGCCGGTGCCGCGCGCGCGGCGGTGCCCGCGGCGCTCGCCGAGGCCGGGCCCGGTGCGACGCCGCGGCTTACGCCACAACAGCGCCGCGGTCTGCTGCCGCTGTCGTCGGCGCAGCGGCGCATGGCTTTCTGGCAGGAGCTGAGCCCGGGCGCCGGTCTGTACAACCTGCCGGTGGTGCTGGACCTGCACGGCCCGCTGGACGCGACGCTGCTTCAGGACGGCCTGCGCAGCCTGATGCAGCGCCACGAGTTGCTGCGCACCCGCTGGGTCGACGCCGACGGCCAGCGCTGGCAACGCATTGCCGACGCAACCCCCTGGCGGCTTGAGCACTTGGCGCTGGACCCCAACGCCGCGCCGGCGGCGGCCTTGGAGCAGGCCACGGCGCAGGAGGCCTCGCGCGAGTTCGACCTGCGGACCGAGGCGCCGATGCGGGCTCGGCTGATCGCGCAAGACCGGCAACGCCACCGCCTGGTCTGGACCTTGCACCACAGCGTCTGTGACGGCCGGTCCGTCGAGATCTTGCTGGGCGAGTTGAGCGCGCTGTATTCGGCCGCCGTCGCCGGCCAACCGGCGGCGCTGGCCGAGCCGGCGCTGCAATACACCGACCATGCGGCCTGGGAACCCCAGCGGCTGGCCGGCGTGCGCGAGCGCGAGCTGGGCTATTGGCTGGAGCGCCTGAGCGGCGCGCCCACCTCGGTCGACCTGCCCACCGACCACCGCCGCCCGGCGCACCAGCGTTTTGCCGGCGCGACGGTCGGCGTCGGCTTCAGCCCCGAGCAAGGGCTGGCGCTGCACGCGCTGGCCCAGCGCACCGGCACGACGCTGTTCATGGTCGCGCTGGCCTTGTGGCAGACCCTGCTGCACCGCTACAGCGGCCAGCCCAGCGTGGTCACCGGCTCGGTTGGCGGCAACCGCGGGCGGCGCGAGTTGGAGGGCGTGGTCGGTTGTTTCGCCAACACTCTGGCGCTGCGCAGCGACTTCCCGCCCGGGCTCACGGTGGCCGAGTTGCTGGCGCAGGTCAAGGAGACAACGCTCGGCGCCCTGGCCCACCAGCAGTTGCCGTTCGACGAGGTGGTCGACGCGTTGAAGCTGGCGCGCGACGGCAGCCGCATGCCGCTGGTGCAGACCTTCGTGGTGCTGCAAGCGGCGGTCGCGGGCGAACTCCACCTCGGTCCGGTGCGGGCGCACCCGGTGGCGCTGGCCAGCCCGGTCGCCAAGTTCGACCTGTCGCTGGACCTGCAACAGCGCGGCACCGCACTCGAAGGCGCCATCGAATACGACACCGCGCTGTTCGAGCGCGCCAGCGTCCTGCGCATGGCCGGCCACCTGCGCAACCTGGCCGAGGCGATGTGCGCCGACCCCGACCAGCCCGTGGCCAGCCTGGCGCTGCTGGGCAGCGCCGAACGCCGGCTGATCCTGTCCGATTGGAACCGCACCGAGCAACCCTACCCGCTGCACATCGGCGTGCAGACCCTGGTCGAGCAGCAGGCGTTGCGCACCCCGCAGGCCTGCGCCGTGGTGTTCGGCGACAAACGCCTGAGCTACGCCCAGCTCAACGCCCGCGCCAACCGGCTGGCCCACCGCCTTGTGACCCTGGGCGCCGGGCCCGAGGTGCTGGTCGGGGTGTGCCTGGAGCGCTCGTTGTACCTGCCGGTGGCGCTGCTGGCGGTGCTCAAGGCCGGCGCGGCGTTCGTGCCGCTGGACCCGGAGCTGCCGGCGGCCCGGCTGGCGCTGCTGCTGGCCGACACCGCGGCGCCGCTGGTGCTGACCCAGTCGCACCTGCTGGCGCGCCTGCCTGCGGCCGCGGCCGGGGCCGCCGACCCGGCGCCGACGCTGCTGTGCCTGGACCAGCCCGGCGCGGTCGACGCCGACAGCGACGCCGCCAACCCGCCCTGCCGGACCGGGCCGCAGTCGCTGGCCTATGTCATCTTCACCTCGGGATCGACCGGTGGCCCCAAGGGCGTGCTGTCGCTGCACCAGGGCCTGTCGAACCACATCCTGTGGCTGGCACAAACCCTGGCGGTGACCCAGGCCGACCGCTTGCTGCAAAAGACCACCATCAGCTTCGACGCGGCGGTCTGGGAGTTCTTCACGCCCTGGCAGGCCGGCGCGACGCTGGTGCTGGCCGCGCCCGGTGAACATCGCGACCCGCAGGCGCTGGTGCGCACGCTGCGCGACCAATTGATCAGCATCGTCCAGTTCGTGCCGTCGGCGTTGCGCGCGCTGCTGGACGAGCCGGGCCTGGCCGGGTGC
>JAYSVE010000499.1:0-1665 GCA_043718725.1 Methylibium sp. | reverse complement strand
TCGCGGCCGCGAATTCCTTTTCCTGCAGCTCGACGAAGGCCGTCATGTTGTTGCGTGCATAGCCGTGTGCCAGTTCGAACATCGAGTAGTTCAGGCTGTGGAAGCCGGCCAACGTGATGAACTGGAACTTGTAGCCCATGGCGCCGAGTTCACGCTGGAACATGCCGATGGTGGCGTCGTCCAGGTTCTTCTTCCAGTTGAACGACGGGCTGCAGTTGTAGGCCAGGAGTTTGCCCGGGTAGTGCGCGTGGACTCCCTCGGCGAACGCCTTGGCAAACGCCAGGTCCGGCTTGCCGGTCTCGCACCAGATCAGGTCGGCGTACTTGGCATAGGCCACGCCGCGGCTGATGGCTTGCTCAAGGCCATTGCGTGATTTGTAGAAACCCTCCACGGTGCGCTCGCCGGTGAGGAACGGTTTGTCGATGTCGTCGACGTCGCTCGTGACCAGGTCCGCTGCCTCGGCATCGGTGCGGGCCAGCAGGATCGTCGGCGTGCCCATCACGTCGGCCGCGAGACGTGCAGCGATGAGCTTGGCGACGGCCTCGCGCGTGGGCACCAACACCTTGCCACCCATGTGGCCGCACTTTTTCACCGACGCGAGCTGGTCCTCGAAGTGCACGCCGGCTGCGCCGGCTTCGATCATCGCCTTCATCAACTCGAAGGCGTTCAGCACGCCACCGAACCCGGCCTCGGCATCGGCCACGATGGGCGCGAACCAGTCGATGTCGCTCTTGCCCTCGGCATGGTCGATCTGGTCGCAGCGCGCGAGCGCGTTGTTGATCCGCTTCACCACCGTCGGCACGCTGGAGACCGCGTAGAGCGACTGGTCGGGATACATCGAGAGGCTGTCGTTGGCGTCGGCCGCGACTTGCCACCCGGAGAGATAGATAGCGGGAACGCCGGCGCGCACCTGCTGCATCGCCTGGTTGCCGGTCAGCGCCCCCAGCGAATTCACGAAGGGGCGCTCGTGCATGAGCTTCCAGAGCTTCTCGGCGCCCTTCCGCGCGAGGGTGTGCTCGATCGGCATGCTGCCGCGCAGGCGGTAGACGTCATCGGCGCTGAAACCGCGCTTCACCCCTGCCCAGCGCGGGTTCTCGGACCAGTCCTTCTTGATTCGCGCGACTTCCAGCTCTCGGGTGCTCATTGTTGCTCTCCAGCTTGGCTCATTGGGGAAGGCTTACTGCTCCGATCCGCATCTGACCAAATCCGTTCCTCCCTGGGGAATCGCTATTGCGACAAGGCAGCCTTCGCAAAATGCGAACGCTACCTCGGGGAGGGCCGCCGCTGCCGGCAACCGGGTTGTTTAACCAGTAGCCCGAGAGGGGACCAAGTGGTCGACCAACTGCCGGGCTGGCGCCGGCAGCGAGGCGTACTGCCGTACGCAGACGAACATTCGCCGCCGGGCCCACGGGTCGGTCAATGCCACGAGCCGTAGCCCCATCGGCTTGGAGAACGCCTTTGCCGCGGCTTCCGGCAGGACCCCGATGCCCAGCCCTGCCTGGATCATCCGGGCAACCACGTCGAAGCTCTTGACCTGCACGCGCAGCCGCAGGGGCTTGCCCGCCAGGCCCGCTTGCGTGATGAGGATCTGCGAGATCACGGTGTTGCTTTCGAGGCCTACGAAGTCGTGGTCCAGCAGCTTGGCGAAGGGGAGGGCGCGCGCGC
>JAYSVE010000498.1:0-3886 GCA_043718725.1 Methylibium sp. | reverse complement strand
TGATGCTGATGCTGCACCGTCAAGGCTTGATCGAGCTGCCGGCGCTGCGCGTGATCGGGCGCAGTTCGCGCGGTGCAGCGGCCAAGCCGCGCGCGTGGCGCATCGACCAGATGCCTGTGAACGTGAGCTTGGCCGAGCTCGGGCCGCTGGAGGTGCGCCAGGTGCGGCGCACGCCCGACGAGGCGATGTTCAACGCCCTGATGCACGAACACCACTACCTGGGCTACACGCAACCGGTGGGCGAGCAGCTGAAGTACATGGTGTTCGCCGGCGAGCGGCCGATCGCCTGCATGGCGTGGAGCTCGGCGCCCCGTCACCTGGGCAGCAGGGACCGCTTCATCGGCTGGAGTGCGCAGGCGCGGCTGAAGAACGTTCGGCTGCTGGCCTACAACACGCGCTTCCTGATCATGCCCTGGGTGAGGGTGCCGCATCTGGCGTCGCACCTGCTCGGGCGCATTGCCAAGCGGCTCTCAGTGGATTGGCAGGCCGTGTACGCGCACCCGATTCTCTTCGTCGAGACCTTCATCGATCCGCAGCGCTTTGCCGGCACCTGCTACCGGGCGGCCAACTGGACGCTGCTGGGGCACACGACGGGGCGCGGCAAGGATGCGCCCACGCGCGCGGCGAACCGCTCGATCAAGCAGGTGCTGGGCTATGCGCTGGTCAAGGACTTTCGCCAGCGGCTGACTGAGGTGGACTCGCCGCTGGCGCTGGCAATCGCTGCATGAAGCCGCCCGAGATCGTCAACGCCACCCAGGCCGAGCTCGACGAGTTGCTGGCCAAGGCCAGGCCGACGTTCTCTGCTGAGCAATACCTCTTGCTCGAGCGCGTGTTCGGCACCTTTGTGTACGTCATGCTGTCGCTGCAGAACGCGAAGACCTCGATCAAGCGCTTCCAGCGCATGCTGTTCGGCCACAGCACCGAGCACAAGCGCAACGTGCTGGAGCGCGCCGCCGTGGCGCACGACTCGGACGTGAACGAGGACGTGCCGGTGCCGGACCTGCCGGGCTCGGTGCCGGTGCCCCGACCACCCCAGCCCGGGCACGGGCGCAACGCCGCGCAGGCCTACAGCGGCGCACCCATCGTCGAATGCGTGTCCCCCGAGCTGGAGCCGGGCGACCGCTGCCCAGAGTGCGACAAGGGCAAGGTGTACGACTCGCCCCCGAAGTCGCTCGTCAAGGTGGTGGGCCAGGCGCCGCTGGGGGCCACGGTCTACCGGCTGCAGCGGCTGCGCTGCCGGCTGTGCGACGCCATCTTCACCGCTCCCTTGCCTGCCGCGGTGGCCTCGCTGCCCAAGTACGACTCGAGTTGCGCCAGCATGATCGCTGTACTGCGCTTTGGCAACGGCTTACCGCACTTCCGCCTGGAAGGCCTGCAGGCGTCGCTCTACATCCCGCTGCCCGATGCAACCCAGTGGGACATCATCTCCAAGGCCGCACCCGCACCCCGGGCGGTGTTTGAAGCGCTGATCCGCCAGGCCGCGCAGGCGCCGCTGCTGCACAGCGATGACACGCCGATGAAGGTGCTCAGCCTGATGAAGGAGCGCGATCGCGCCGAGGCCGGCGGCGTCAAGCCCGTGGCCAAGGCGATCAACACCTCGGGCATCGTGGCCGTCCTGCCGGACAACGCCAACGAGCAGCGCAAGGTGGTGCTGTTCTTCACCGGACACGCCCACGCGGGCAAGAACATGGAGCGCGTCCTGGCCCACCGGGCCGAGGAACTGCAGCCGGCCATGCAGATGTGCGACGCGCTGGCCGCCAACGTCGCCGGCGAGTTCACCACCATCGTGGCCAACTGCCTGGCGCATGGACGCCGCCAGGTGGCCGACGTTGCTGAACAATTCCCCGAGGCTGCGCGCTACGTCATCGAGGCCCTGGCCGAGGTCTATAAATACGACGCGACCTGCCGCGAAGAGGCCCTGTCTGACGCGCAGCGCCTGTCCTTCCACCAGCAGCACAGCCGGCCCGTCATGGACGGTCTTGAGCGCTGGATGGCCGAGCAATTCGACAAGCGCCTGGTCGAACCCAATTGCGGCCTGGGCAAGGCGCTGCACTACCTGATCCGCCACTGGGACGCGCTCACGCTATTCCTGCGCAAGGCCGGCGCACCCATCGACAACAATGTGTGCGAGCAGGTCCTCAAGCGCGCGATATTGCATCGCAAGGGGTCCCTGTTCTACAAGACGGTGCGCGGTGCGCAGGTCGGCGACATCTACATGAGCCTGATCCACACCTGCAGGCTGTGCGATGTCAACCCGTTCGACTATCTCAACGCGCTGCAGAAGCGAGCCCAGGAGGTGATCGACGCGCCGCAGCGGTGGCTGCCGTGGAACTTCAGCGAGCAGCTCGCCGCTGATCCGTGAGCTGCGTCGTGAGCTGACGCCTCAGGCCGCCACGGCCAACGCACGCCACGCCGGGGCGGCGTGTGCCTGCGTGGGATTGCCCGCCATGAGCAGCACCTGTAGCTCGCAGGCCTGCAGTGTGTGGCCCTGCTCGTGGCCGGCGGGCCACCAGGTGAACTTGCCCGTGGATAGCCGCTTGTGGCACATCCAGAAGCCCTGACCGTCGTACACCAGGACCTTGAGGGCCGTTCGGGCTCGATTGCCGAAGACGAACAGCGCTCCGCTGAAGGGGTCGGCCTGCAGCAGCTTCCTGCAGTTGTTCACCAGCCCGTCGATTCCGGCGCGGAAGTCGATCGGCTCCACCGCCACCAGAATGCGCATGTGCGGCGTGATCTGGATCATGGCGCCCCCAGGAACGCACCGCACAGCGCGGACAAGCCGACCAGGCCATGGCCGTTGAGCTCCACGCGCATCCTGGCGCCGCGGGCGTTGGCCATCTCGACCACGCACTGCGGCTGAGCGCTCGGTGCCGGCATCGCACCGGCCGGCGCGAACAGCTCGACGAACCGGGGTGCCAGTTCGGTGCTCGTCACCTTGCCGCCAGCCTGCGCGACCCGCTGCTTGAGCATGTCGTAGTCGAGGTTCAGCTCGCCCGCCACCCGACAGGCCCCATGCATGGCGACCATCTCGACCGCCGCGGACCACAACTCCGGCGGGATGCGCATCCCCAGCTTGCGCCCCGCACGCCACGTGGCAAATCGCCCCTTCAGCTGCCTCAGCGCGTCCGCGCCCGCTTTCACCTGCACCGCCTTGCCCGTCACCTTCATTGCCGTTCTCCATCCAGGGTTGCAATGGAAGCAGAAGGTACTCGGTTCAATTCGCTAATTCATGCAGATTTGCCGGAGGGACACGGAGATCTTCGATCTGGAAATGAAGCGCATCTGGGAGCGTACCTGGGTTTATTGCGGCCACGAATCGCAGGTCAAAGCCCCGGGCGACTACCACGCGGTGACGATTGGCCGCCAGCCGATGATCATGGTGCGCCAGCGCGACAACAGCGTCCGGGTGCTCTACAACCGCTGCCCGCACCGCGGCGTGCAGCTCGTGGGCAACCAGCGCGGCAACACCGGCAATGCCTTCGTCTGCTCCTACCACGCCTGGAGTTTTCACCTCGACGGCAGCGTGCGCGCGATTCCGCTCGCCAAAGGTTACGAAGGCACGCGCATGAACCGCGACAACCCGGATTGCGCGATGAAGCGCGCGGCGCGGGTCGAGAGTTACCGCGGGTTTGTGTTTGCCTGCCTGGTTGACGAAGGCCCGGGGCTGGTGGAGTTCCTCGGCGAGGCGAAGATCGCCTTCGACGACATGTGCGACCGCTCGCCACTCGGCGAGGTCGAGGTCGTGCCGATCTGCCACCGCGTGGTGCAGCATTCGAACTGGAAGTTCTTCATGGAGAACCAGCTTGATGCGCTGCACCCTTCGGTGACGCACCAGTCCACCGGCATCGCCGCCGGCCGAGTCGAGAAGCGCTTGAAGGCCGAGCGC
>JAYSVE010000497.1:0-3887 GCA_043718725.1 Methylibium sp. | reverse complement strand
TGGCCGGCAGGTTGTGGTGCTCGCTGAGCCAGAAGCGGTGGTAGCCCAGCGCCTCGCAATGGCTTGCGAGCGCCAGGGTTTCGCGAATCGACTCGGATTCGCTGCGGCCGGTGGCGGCGGCGGACTGGTCGAGCACGGAAAGTCTCATGCGGTGGTGGGCTCGTCGGGGTGTGCGGTGGGATCGGCCCTGAAGGCGTCGGCGAAAGGCCATGCGCCGGTCGAGCCGGGGGCCGCAGTCTAGGCGCAAATCAAGCGCCGCGAGCTGGCGGCGCCAGGCGATAGAAGCGCTGCGCGTTGCCGGCCATCACGGCCTGCTGCTCGTACGGGCCGAGGCCGGTCAACAATTGGTCGGTGACGTGCACCCACCGCGCGTAGTCGCACGCCAGAGTCAACACCGGCCAGTCACTGCCCCACAGCACGCGGCCGGGGCCGAACATTTCGAGCACCGCCTCGACCACCGGGCGCAGGGTGTCAACGCTCCAGCCCGGGCCGGCCTCGGTCACCAGGCCCGAGAGCTTGACGTGCACGCCCGGCAGTCTGGCCAGCGCGGCAAGATCGCGTCGCCATGAATTCAGTTCTCCCGCGGCGATGTCCGGTTTGGCGGCGTGGTCGATCACCAGCGCCAGGTCGTCGTGGGTTTGGGCAAACCGCAGCAGGTGGGACAGGTGCCGGGGCTTGACCAGCGCATCGAAGCTCAGGCCGCGCCGCACCAGGTGCCGCACGGCCGGGGCGACCTTCGCCTGGGCGATCCAGGCGTCATCGGCCAGGTCTTGCAACATCGGTCGCACGCCCTTGAAAGTGGGGTGTTGGCCGAGTTCATCGATCACCTCCGGCGCGTCGCCGGCGCACAGGTCCACCCAGCCGACCACGCCCTGCACGAAGGCATGGCGCGACGCCAGGGCTAGCAGGTAGCGCGTTTCCAAAAGTGTGGGTGCGGCCTGCACGAGCACGGTGCCGCTGACACGCTGGCTGGCCAGCAAGGGCTGCAAGTCGGCCGGCGCGAAGTCCCGGTACAGCGGCCCCAGATCGGGGGTGAGCCAGCCATAGTCGGTGCGTGTGGTCGCCCAGAAATGCTGGTGCGCGTCGATGCGGCGCAGCGGCGGGGCGTTCATCCGCTCAATCGACAGCCGCCGCGGGCACCGGCGCGTCGGCGTGCAGCAGGCCCTGGTGGCGCAGGGCCTGCCACAGCGCTGGCGGGATCGGGTGGCACATCCAGGCCACGATCTCCTGCAAGTCCTGCGCATTGCGCGCGCCGGGCACGACCGCCACCACGGCCGGATGGGCCAGCGGGAACTGCAACGCGGCGGCGGCCAGCGGCACGTCGAACAACGCGCACTGGGCCTGCAATTGCGCCACCCGCCGGAGCACCTCGGGCGGTGCGGCGGCGTAGTTGAAATTCGCCACCGGGCTGGTGCCCGACGTGCCCGCGGCCAGTACGCCCGAGTTGAACGGCCCGCCGACGATGATGCCCACGCCACGCTGCACGCAGGAACTCAGGAAGGGGTCGAGTGAGCCCTGCTCCAGCAAGGTGTAGCGCCCGGCGAGGAGTGTGCAGTCGAGGTCGATGTGCTGCATGGCCTGCGCCACCACCTCCCATTCGTTCACGCCCAGGCCGATGGCGCCGACCAGGCCTTCGCGCTTCAAGCTCTCCAGCTCGCGAAAGCCGCCGCCTTCGACAAGCTGGGCCCAGTAGAACGTGTGCTGTTCAGCATGCTGGAAACGGCCGATGTCGTGCACCAGCGCCAGGTCGATGTGGTTCGTGCCCAGGCGCTGCAGGCTGTCCTCGACCGAGCGCCGAATCGCGCTGGCGCGGTAGTCGTAGCGCATCTCGAAAGGCAGGGGCTGATGCCGGCCGGTTTCGCCCCTGGGCACCGCGCGCGCAGCCGCCTGCCGGCCGGCCGGCTTGAACAGGCGCCCGACCTTGGTACTCAGCACCCACTCAGCACGCGGGTGCGCGCGCAGCGCGTCGCCGAAGCGGTGCTCGCTGAGCGTGTAGCCGTAGAACGGCGCGGTGTCGAAGAAGCGGATGCCGGCCGCCCAGGCGGCGTCGAAGGTCGCACGCGCAGCGGCCTCGCCGATCACGCCGTACAGATTGCCCAGCGGCGCGCCGCCCAGGCCAAGCGAGGTGAGGGTGTGACCAGTGCGGGGGAGGGTGCGGGTGGTGAGGGTGTTCATGGGTGTGGTTGGCAATATCCGATTGCGTTCAAGACTTCGATGCGAGGTTGGCGCGGGCCGAGGCCATCGGGCGACCGGCTCCGTTCATGTCCCCCGCGCCGGGGTACCGACCCTCCTCCTCTACTTCACTCCGCCGGTCACCCGACGCCCTCGGCTTGCCAGCGTGATTTGACCCGCGTTAGAAACGCCCGATACGTCACAACACTGCCGACCAAGTCCCAGACCATTTGCGCAGCGCCTTGGCCCAAAGAGATGGTGTCCGTTTCCATGGCGTCAAATGTTTGGGTTGAGCGGCACGACCCGGTAGACCGCGTCATGCCGCTCTAAAGGGCGGCGCTCTCACTCTCGACCTTCGACCCTTTGCCGACGTTGCACTCGCTGCACAACGTGCGGAGATTTTGGCGGGCTGGCTAGGCTGCACGGTGGCTGCGCGGCTTGCGCTTGACCGGCTGTGTTGCCAACCACTCCTTGAGCGCAGCATTGACGCGTGTTTGCCAGCCAGGACCACTGGCTCGCAGGGCGCCAACGACCTCTTGATCAAGCCGGATAGCCACCTGTTCTTTCGCCGGTTTCTTGTTCGGGCCGCGCGTCCTTCGGATTGCAGCAATGGTCGCACTGACGCCGCCGCCGGGTGTGGCAATTGCGTTGCTCCAGTCGACTGTGGTCTTTCCAGAGGACGGAGCGATCGAAGCCGCCTTCGCAGCGGCAATCTCGGACGGGCTAAAGCGAGATGAAGTAGTCGTCGGTTTCTTTGCGGTCGGCATAGCGGCAGGATATGAGATGCGCGGTGTCATCGCCGCGCGGAGTCCAAACCAGAAAGACGACTCTGCGTTGCCACATGCCCAGGCTTTGCAGCCGGAGTTCACCATAGCGTTCGCGATCGTCTTCCACTGAGATCATCGGGCAGTCGAAGATGGGTTCCAGTTCAGCAAGGTCAATCTTGTGCTTGCGGATGTTTTCCCGTCGCTTCGGCTCATCCCAAGTGATCATGGTCAGAATGTATATGCATTCTGACGATCAGGCAACCCACTGTAGATGCGACTCGCGCGTGGGTGCGGCAGCGCGCGCCGCTGCGTTCGATCAGCGGCTGCATCTGCGCGATCGGGTATAGCTGTCGATGCCGGCGTCTTTCGTCAGTAACGCCATCCACCACCGGGTGCGGCAGGCAGGCGTCGCGGCTCGGCCAAGTCGGCGCTGTCGCCGTTCATCGGGGCCACGGGCTCACATGGTTTCCGAGAACAACTCGCGCCCGATCAGCATGCGGCGAATTTCCGACGTGCCGGCACCGATCTCGTACAGCTTGGCGTCGCGCCACAACCGCCCCAGCGGGTAGTCGTTGATGTAGCCATTGCCGCCGAACACCTGGATGCCTTCGCCGGCCATCCAGGTGGCCTTCTCGGCGCACCACAGGATCACGCTGGCGCAATCCTTGCGCACCTGGCGCACATGCTCGCGGCCCAGCAGGTCGAGGTTCTTGCCCACCGTGTAGCAAAACGCGCGACCGGCCTGCAGCACGGTGTACATGTCGGCGACCTTGCCCTGGATCAATTGGAACTCGCCGATGCTCCGGCCGAACTGCTTGCGGTCGTGAATGTAGGGCACGACGTTGTCCTTCACCGCCTGCATGATGCCGATGGGGCCGGCGGCGAGCACCGCGCGCTCGTAGTCCAGCCCGCTCATCAACACCTTGGCGCCGCCGTTCAGGTGGCCCA
>JAYSVE010000496.1:0-1667 GCA_043718725.1 Methylibium sp. | reverse complement strand
AGCGCTACCGCAACCGCCCGCTGGTGGGCGTGCACATCCGGCGCGGCGACTTCCCGCTGATCCGCCCCGACCTGTTCGACGTCAACGCCTTCGTCTGGCCCGCGGTGCCCGATTGGTGGTACGAACATGTGATGGCGAAGATCCAGCAGGCCGTGCCCGACGTGGCGTTCTTTGTGTCGTGTTCGGGCAGCCTGGACGCCTTCCCGAACCTGCAGAAGAACTTCGACATCTTCGACCTGCCGGCCGCGTCGCCCTACACCCACATGCAAGCCGGCCACGCGTCGGCGCGCCACCCCGCCGCCGACCTGTTTGCGCTGGGGTGTTGCGACACGCTGATCGCCTCGCCCTGCTCGACCTTCAGCCACTACGCTGCGAACATGCTGGGGCGGCCGACGCAAATCCTGGTGCCGCCGGCGCACCCGATCCTTCAGGCCCAGCCCGAGTTCCGCACGCTGAGCCTGCATGGGCGCGGCGCCGCCGACTGGTATGCCGCCTGCCGCACCGGCCAGGGCCTGCAAGCCATGCCTGACGCCGCCAGCCTGCGCCTGACGCGCGGTGCCTTCGTCGACTGGATGTGAGCCGACATGAACGACACGTTGAACTACACCATCGTCATCCCCGTGCTGAACCAGTTGCGCTACACGCAGCAGTGCGTGCAGAGCCTGCTGGCCCACGGCGTGCCGGCCGCGGCGCTGCTGGTCATCGACAACGGCAGCAGCGACGAGACGCCCGCCTGGCTGGCCTCGCGCCCCGACATCCGCGCCGTGCGCAACCCCGTCAACCTGGGCTGCGGCGGTGCCTGGACTCAGGGTGCGCTGGCCTCGACCAGCGACTGGGTGGTGCTGCTGAACAACGACATCGTCTGCGCACACAACTTCATCGAAGCCCAATTGCGCGCCGCGCAACAGCAGGGTCTGCGGGTCGTGAGCCCGGCCATGGTCGAGTTCGAACTCGACTACGACCTGGCCGCCTTCACGCAGGAGTTCCTCGGCAAGATGAGCGGCACGCTGCGCGCGGGCTGGTTCCACGGCGTGTGCTTCTCGGTGCACCGCGAGGTGTTCCAGAAAGTCGGTTTTCTCGACACCGACCGCCTGCTGTTCGGCCGCGAAGACGCCGAGTTCCTGGCGCGCTGCAAGCGCCATGGGGTCCAGGTCGGCACGGTCGGCGACGCCTTCATGCACCACTTCGGCATGATCACCCAGACCGCCATGAAGCGGGAACAGGGCGTCACCCGATTCGGCGACCACCGCTATTTCTACGCCAAGATCGGCCTGGACTGGTGGGGCCGGCAAAAGGCCAAGTTCAACCGCAAGGCTCAGACGCGCCGATGGTCGCAGGCCGAACGCGCACGCACCGGCTTGTCGCTGCACATGGTGCACCGCGACCACGGTGTCGAATTCCGCTGAGCACGGCATGGCCACCACCCGCCACCTCGACCTGGGCTGCGGCCCCTGCCCGCGCAACCCCTACCGCTGCGACGAAGTGCATGCGGTCGACCTGGCGCTGCCGCCGGAGATCGACCCGTCCCGGTTCCGCCGCGCCAACCTGAGCGTGGAGCCGATTCCGCACTCGGACTCGAGCTTCGACTCGGTCTCGGCCTTCGACTTTCTGGAGCATGTGCCGCGGGTGCTGGCCACAGCCGATGGGCGGGGCACGCGGCTGCCCTT